>JAJZAW010000105.1 GCA_021799185.1 Thermoplasmata archaeon | reverse complement strand
GGCTACAGATAGCTGCCTTCGAATGCAGTGTCTGCGGTGAGATAAATCTAGTGCACCAGGAACGGGGAAAGCTTGATGAGCCTCAGGAATGCCAGGCAAAACTGGAGAGCGGTCTTGATCATTCTAAGGCGAAATTCAGGCTAAAATCTGACCTATCTGAGTTTGTGGACACTCAAAAGGTGGAACTGCAGGAGAACCCTGAAACCCTTGAAGGCGGGACTCAGCCGCAGCGAATTGCAGTCATAATGGAAGATGACATTACGGGAAGGCTGTTTCCCGGCGACAGGGTAACTATTGACGGAATCCTGCGGGCAGAACAGAAAAGAGCAGGGAACATAATGCTTACTGAATATGACATTTTCTTTTACGCGCTTCACTACAAGAAGTCAAAGGAGCTTGAGGAGATCAATATTTCAACCGAGGATGAGCAGAAGATAGTGGAATTATCCCATACACCAAACATAATTGATGTTCTTGCAACATCCATTGCTCCCACAATTTATGGCATGGAAATGGTGAAAACAACCTTAGTCCTTCAGATGTTCGGTGGGGTCAGGAAGGTCATGAGGGACGGGACAACCATGAGGGGCGATATTCACATACTCATGGTGGGTGACCCAGGAACCGCCAAGTCTCAGCTTCTGAAATATATGACAGAGATTTCCCCACGTGGGGTGTTCGCATTTGGAAGAGGCTCCAGTGCGGCAGGACTCACCGCTGCTGCAGTCAGGGATGACTTTGGCGAAGGCCGATGGACCCTGGAAGCTGGCGCCCTTGTTCTTGCAGACAATGGCTTTGCGGCAATAGACGAACTTGATAAAATGGATGATAAGGATACTGCGGCAATGCACGAGGCCATGGAACAGCAAACAATCACCATAAGCAAAGCTGGCATAATGGCAACGCTCAAGTCACGCTGCTCCATTCTCGGGGCAGCGAATCCAAAATTCGGTAGATACGATCAGAACAGGCCAATAGTAGATCAGATTGATTTCCCACCACCGCTTCTTTCACGATTTGATGTTATATTCAAAATCATTGACAGGCCGGATAGGAATAATGATGAAAGGCTTGCAGACCATGTGCTGAAAGCCCACAGGGTTGGTGAAATATACAGAAGTCTTGAACTTAATGAGATCTCGGATTTTGAGATACCCGAAGAACAGGGCTTCAGGCCAGCCGTGGAAAAAGATTTAATCAGGAAATACGTGTCGTACGCAAGGACCAGGATTTTCCCAAGGCTTTCTGATGATGCCATTCAGGTTCTCAAGGAAGAGTACGTCAAGACGCGCGGAGGTAACCCAGATTCAATTCCAATAACTGCCAGGCAGCTGGAATCAACAATCAGGCTGGCTGAGGCAGCGGCAAAGGCAAGGCTTTCCCCAATTGTTACCACAGCTGATGCACTGCTGGCTAAGAAGATAGTTGATTACTACCTCAAAGATGTTTCTATGAACAATGGTGAGCTTGACATAGATATTCTGTATACCGGAACAAGCTCAAAACAGAGGTCCGACCTGGAGACCGTATTTGACATTATCCGGGAGATAAAGAAAGAAAAGCACCAGGCAGACATTGATGATGTCATCGCAATATCTTCGTCCAGGGGACTAACAGCAGAGAGGGCAGTGGAAGCGATCGCCAGGCTTAAGAGCGCCGGGCAGATTTACGAGCCATCCTACAGGAAATTAGATGTGATAAGGTGAAGATGGAAATCAACATGAAAATAGTCAGCGCTCAGGGGGAAGTTCTGCTGGCTGCTGCAGATTCGGATCTCATTGACAGGGAACTCAGGGAAGGGAAACTACACCTGAAGGTAATCCCTCAATTTTATGGAGATACAAAGGTATCGGAAGAAACATTCCTGTCCTCAATGGCAATGTGCACCATTGCAAACCTTGTGGGCAAAAAAGTTGTAAATCTGGCCATACGCAACGAATTCATTGATTCAGAAAACGTGATCTACATTGATGGCGTTCCACACGCCCAGTTCGCCAAGCTGGTGGAATGACATGGATCAGAGTGGGAAAAAGGAGGAACTGGTTGTCCATGTTTTCGAAAGCATACAGGACAGATATGATCTACTGGACAGCTTCATCTCAATGGGGATGGATCAGCGATGGCGGCGCATCCTTGTATCAGAACTTGGCCTTAAACCTGGCCAGACTGTGCTGGACTGTGGAGCTGGAACAGGAAAGCTGACGCATGGAATTCTACAGGCCTGTCCAACGTGCTCTACCATATCACTTGACATAACACAAAGCATGTTCAGGCAATCATATCTCCCTGATACACGGTTCATTACAGCTAGTGCTGAAAATATTCCTCTGGACGACTGTTCTGTAGATGCAGTTGCATCGGCATATCTTACCAGAAATCTGGAGAATCTGGATAGATATTTTGCGGAGGTGAGGAGAGTGCTTAAACCGGGCGGTATTTTTGCGAACCTTGATATTTACAATCCAAGGATGCCCGGTTTCTCTCCCCTGTTCGGGTTATATTTCTACCATATTGTACCGGTGTTCGGAAATCTGGTTACAAAATCAACTTCATACAGTTATCTTGCAGAATCCGTCAGAAAATTCTATTCCCCGGACGTGGTCAGTCAGAAAATCGAGAACGCCGGGCTGAAAGTAAGGAAATGCAAAACAATGATGCTGGGTGCGATTGGAATGCATGTGGCCGTAAAGGCAGCAAAGTGAAATAAACTTAATTGCATGTCTTCCTGATTCTCAGATTTTATGAATCACTGCTTTCTTACCAATAGGGTAAGCCCATCCCTGGCTACTATTGTCACTCTCTGTCCTTCTTCAATGCTTGCACCGTCTACACTCCTGGCTTCCCACTGTATCCCCTCAAATGAAACCCATCCTTGCGGGTTCAGTTGTTTTTTAACAATTGCAGTTTTGCCGATGAGTGCTTCAGCCCCTGTATATTTCGAAGCCTTCAGAGATATGGCTATCCTCCTTATGAGCAATCCAACTATCACTGCCAGAATGGCCACAAGCACAGCTGCCAGATAAAAATCTGTTCCTATGGGTGACGGGGAGTAGCCGGGGTTGCTTGAAAGATATGGTGATGCCAGCATGAAAGTTCCAACCAGGGATACAGCAACACCAGATACCAGTGCCACGCCATGCCCTGTCTTAGCTTCAAGGAATATTAAGACGGCCCCCATTAGCAGTATTATGATTCCAATCAAAGATGCACTCACCAACTCCGCCCCAACCAGACCGAGACCTATAAATATTATACCTATGACGCTCAGGGCCACTGTCCCGTGATAGAGGTCAGCCAAAATTGCTATGGCCCCAATGAGTATCATGATGCCATCAACCGTAGTATTGCTAAGAAAGCTGAGGAAATTATCATAAAAAGATGGATTCTGAGCATAAGGCGTATATATGGTAAGGTTCAGAGACCCCATAAGGTCGGTCAGATTGTTCGAAAGCCCGGTGATAACCCCGTATGATAATGCCTCATTTGCGGTGTATGCTACGTCTTCATATACCATATTCAAGACAGCAGAGACATTCCTGCCATGAGCTTGCGCCATTGAAGCCATGAGGCTGGCCATCGCATTCTCAGTGTGATTCTGCTCCAGGGCAGTGCCCCCCACAACGATTGGAGTCGACGGGCCAATGTACGAACCCTGCCCCATGTAAATTCCGGTGGATGCCATGGCTATATATGACCCGGCCGAAGCGCCGTTGGAATCAGCGGGGATGTAGGTATATACTGGAATGCCACGTGATTCTGTGGAATTTATTGCACTGACCATGTCCAGCATGTTTTGCAGAATTCCCCCGGGAGTATTCATATCAATGATTACGGCTGCGGTAGTTGAAGCTGTCAGGCTGGAAAGTGATCCGGAAATAAACTGATCCGATCCTGCGTCAATGGCCTCATGCAGATTTAGAATTACCACGGACTTCCCGCTAGATCCTGACGTTTGGGAAGACATGAATAGCAGCATAGAAGCTGCTACCAGTAAAATTGCCAGTATGGTGAGGAACTTACGCATGCGTACTTAGTAGACTCAATTCGTATAATTATATTTCTCGAGAGTGATATTCGGAAATCCGGAAATTATCTGGCACAATTATTCCGTTACCGAATAAGGCATTCTCTCCGTTATTTGTACAAGCTCTATGAAGATTACAGTTATACGGCGATTCCAGCATAATCCATGAAATTCCGTAAAGAATTTTATGCATGCATAAGATAGACGTCTGATGGAAAGGACTTATATTCAGGATCTCAGGCGAATGATGGATAACTCCGAAGTTGAGCTCTATGGCTGGGTTCAGGAAGTCAGGAAGCTCAAGAAGATATCATTCTTGACCCTGAGGGACAGCACAGGTTCAGTGCAGGTAACGTTGAAGCCGGAGAACCTCGCGGAAATTGACACAATTACCGGAATCAACCGGGAATCTGTGATTTCCGTCAGTGGCACCGTCACAAAGGAAGGTGTTGCGAAATCCGGTATAGAAATTATAGCCAGATCAGTGAATATTCTAAACAGGGCTGGAACCCCGCTTCCTCTTGGCATTACAGATCCGGTGGAAGCCGACTTTGAAACAAGGCTTAACAACAGATTCCTTGACCTGAGAAAACCGGACAAACATATTATTTTCAGGGTAGAGAGCTCCCTTCTCTGGGGAATCAGGAAATTCCTTATGTCAAATGATTTTATGGAAGTTCATACGCCGAAAATAGTCGCCGCTGCAACGGAAGGCGGTGCGGATCTATTCAGGGTGCAGTATTTTGAAAAAAATGCTTATCTTAATCAGAGCCCACAGCTATACAAGGAGATATTAATCTCTGGAGGAATAGATAGGGTATTCGAAGTAGGTCCAGCTTTCAGGGCAGAAGAGCACAACACGGTAAGACACCTTAATGAGTTCACGTCGGTGGATATCGAGATGGCTTTCTCGGATCATAACGACGCCATGAAGATGCTGGAAAATGCTGTAAGATATGGGATTCAGGAGGTTGTGGATAAAAATGGCAATCTCCTTGAGATCAACGGGATACACCTGAAGGTACCTGAGGTACCCTTTCCCAGAATTACATACAGGGAATGCATCTCACTGCTTGAGAAAGAGGGGCAATCCGTTTCATTCGGCGAGGACTTCACTCCTGATCAGCTTAGGGAGATCGGGAAAAAATTCCCGGATTTCTATTTCATCACGGAATGGCCATCTTCAGTCAGGCCTTTCTACACAATGCCAAAGCCCGGAGATGATGAAGTTACAAATTCATATGATCTGCAGTTTGGCGAGAAAGAGATAACTTCAGGAGCACAGAGAGTGCATGATCCTGAAATGCTAGAAAAGAGGTTCCGGCAGAAAGGGCTCGATCCTTCTGCCTTTGAATTCTATATAAAAGCTTTCAAATATGGCATGCCACCGCACGCTGGCTGGGGTCTTGGCCTGGAGAGGCTCAGCATGATAATACTGAATCTGCCCAACATACGTGAGGTTACACTATTTCCTAGGGATAGAACGAGAATTGTCCCCTGAATTCTTTCTTTTCCTCCCATCGTCACCAAAAGCTA
>JAJZAW010000104.1 GCA_021799185.1 Thermoplasmata archaeon | reverse complement strand
ATTCTGTGGAGGAAATATTCCTGGTGTTGTCAGAAAAGAAAATTCTGACGCTCCATAAGGGAAACTCAACAATCGTGACCCACACTCTGGATTCTCTGAAGAACAGGGCGAAGACCTTGAAGAAAGAGGCGATCCTCAACTCATTGGTCTTCCACACAATCTATGATTTTTCAGTGGATTCATTTTACAAATTTATGGGCAAGAAAGCCCCATGTCTTTAGACAGGGGATGAATTGCCCATCCAACATAATTATTGTATAGAGATACCCGCTATACTCGGTATTGGAAGTAAAAACGCCAATCAAGGAGTATCACAGGGATAATGAACTCGTATACAGCTGTCAGTACCATGTGATATTCTGTCCGAAGTACAGGCGCAGAGTACTGGTAAATGGGATAGATGAGGAACTGAAGAAATTAATAATCGATAAGCAAAAGGAATAGGAATACAAGGTGCTTGAAATGGAAATCATGCCAGATCATGTGCACCTTTTACTGGACATAAATCCAAGAATCGGTGTTTTCAGGGTTGTCAACCAGATAAAAGGGTATTCATCCAGAATCCTCAGGGAAGAGCATAAGGAACTAAGGTCGCGTCTGCCCACCCTGTGGACGCGATCTAAGTTTATATCGACCGTCGGTGCTGTAACTCTTGAAGCCGTGAAGAAATACATAGAGGAGCAGAAGCACGTATGATACTGACATATAAGATCAGGCATAACAGGGATTTCTCCACAGAACTGAAGAAAGCAAGACAGGTAGCCCAGTTTGCCATTGATAATCGAACCATATCATCAAAGGACGTAAAGCAATTCGAACTGAAATCCGTTATATCAAACCAGATACTGAGGAAATATTCGCGGAATGCAGAAGCAAAAACTGTTCACAGAGTCAAGCTGACTATTCCCTCACAGGGTATAAAATTCTCCCATGAGAAAAGAGAGATCGGCATACCAGCCCTGAAATTAACCATGGGCTACCATTTCAGGAACGATTTCTTAAAAATCAACCAGGTGGAGATAGGTGGGAAATATGCATACGTATCGGTAACCATGCCAGAGTACGCAATGATCGAACCCAATGCATATCTTGGTGTAGATCGCAATACCACTGGGCATATTGCCGTAGTAGCCAACCCTGAAACTATGAAGATATTAAAACTTGGAAAAGAAGCATACCATATACATAATAAATACAAGAACATAAGAAAAACTCTTCAGAAGAAAGGTAAGTACAGGAAGGTCAAAAAGACAAAGAGAAGAGAAAGCAACATTGAGAGAGACCTGAACCATAAGGTGTCGAAGAGAATGGTGCAGGAAGCAAAAAAGAATGGAATGGGGATCAAGCTCGAATATCTACAGGGAATAAGAAATGCAAAGTCGAGCAGGAGTTTCAGGTATTCCCTGAATAGCTGGTCGTTCTATCAGCTTGAGCAGATGATAGAATACAAGGCCAGACTACTTGGAATACCCGTTGTCTATGTCGATCCATACAACACATCAAGGGAGTGTTCAAGGTGCGGACAGACAGGCAACCGTTCAGGAAAGGAGTTTAAGTGCCAGTGCGGGCACATTGATCATGCCGATGCAAATGCTTCGTTCAATATAGCATTGCGTCCTGCGTTTGCGGAAGGCATAGGTCAATTGCATACAGACAGAGATGTATGCAAGGGGAACACTGATACCCCCAAGAGGCAACACCACGAACGATGGCGACCTTAGAACCCCCGATGCTTTAGCTAGGGGAGTATGTCAGGGGACTACTCACTTATTTTTTCCTGGTTGATAGTCTCAATATAAGCAATTAGTTCATCCATGATATTTCTTGCAATAGACAGAGGCCCCCTGTGCCCTTGTAGAAAAGCAAGACCTTCCGGCGTAATAGTGTAGATTTTCTTGTCTCTCTCCTCCATTGTTTCATACAGAGAGATGAGGCCTCTTCTTTCCAGTGATTTGAGAAGCACGTATATTGTCCCCTGTGGCAGGTCTCGGCGTATTTTTGAAGAAATCTCTGTTTGGAGAGAGTATCCATGCATTGGACTCTGTGAGAGAGATTTCAGAATTAAAAGAGTCATTATGCCCTTTAGTATCTGTTCTTTGTGGAAAGGCTTCTCTTTGGGCATACAACTTAATATTAATAATAGTTATATAGTTATCTATAATTAGCTTACCTATGACTAACTTATCTATTTCGGGAAACAGTCAAAATTCCCATAATAGCTATTCATCCCTGGCTTTCACGTCCATGGGACACTTCATGAACGATGGTTTCACATTTATTTTTCCAGTAATAGCCGATGTTCTTGCCAACCTGAATAATTACCCCGCATTCTACTTGACAGCATTGTTTGCAGCCTTTTACACTGCCTCCAGTGTATTCGGTCTTTTCGCCGGTAGGTTTTCGGACAGGGGGAGTGTTTTTGGCGGCCTTCACACTGGTATTTTTCTCATTTCAGTTGGTGCTGTAGGCTTTTCGGCGACAATGATCTTCCCTGGAACCTCATTTTCTGTTGTATTGGTTTCCGCAGTAATAATGGGAATGGGAACCGGTTTTTACCACCCTATAGGGGCTGCAATTCTTCAGAGAACGTACCCTAAAAAGAATCTAGGGATGGCATTGGGCATTAACGGTTCTATGGGTTCCATTGGAAGAGCTCTTTTTCCTGCAATATTCTTAGGGCTTGCGTACTTCATAACAAAGGGATATGCCCTTATTTCTCTGGCAATAGCGGGATTCATTGGAGCTTTTGTTATATGGATAGGACTCAGGCACCTAATGGGAGTAAAATCAGAGAATTCTTCCAAAGGTCAGGGAATAAAAGGTGTGATTAACACTTCTATTGTTATTCTCACTTTGGTTTTCTTCATAAAGTCAGTCTCTTCACAGGGGATGGTGGCCTGGATACCCACATTTCTGACATACAGCAAGGGTGTTGCTGTAGGTGCAACTCTTGGTATCGTTCTCACCGTTATGTATTCCTCGGCAATCATAGGACAGCCATTGTTTGGAATACTTGTGGATAAGATAGATAAGAGACTGCTGCTGGCAATCAGTTCTCTTGGAACCGCAGCAGCTATGTTTGCCTACATGAACACCGGTGGTTGGCTGGAAATTCTGATGCTTTCGCTATTTGGATTCTTTACATTCAGCGGTTTCCCGCTTACAATGTCGCTTATATCAGACTATGCTCCCAAAGGCGCCTCATCCCTCACCAATTCCGTGGTTTGGGGCTTGGGAAATTCAGGCGGAATGATCATGGGTCCAGTTATTGCCGGCGCCATCATCCTGAATGATTACGCGCGTATATCCTTCTCTTTTGAGGTTCTGATCATTCTGAGCGTTGCAGTTGCGTTTGCATCGCTTGCCCTGCCTAAAACAGGAAAGAAAGCTAAAATGGCGATGTTCGGGTAACAGCATGAAAAGGCTTATGACTGATTTGCCAAAGAAATTGAATTCCCCCCTATAACAAATAATTGATTATAGGGCCTTATTCAACAAGAAGGCAGGACAGAAAATGGAAGAATCTTGAAGACTCATGAAAGGCCGGTTGCCTTCAGCGAAGCCTCCCAAAGGGTCATTGCATTTTGAGAATCTTCGGCCTGCTTATTGGGACGCTTAATTCTCCTATTGCTATAGTATTCCCCAGGTGTCCAGTCTTTTCCTGGCTCGGTTGTGGCAAGCCAGATCAATGTGTCGGCACCTTTTTCAGGTGTTTTTAAAACATACTTTATGGGACTGGAATAGAGGAACTTAGTGCTCCCTCCAAATTCCTCCCCGAAATTTGTCCTTACTACTCCCGGATGAAACGCAACAGCGGATATGCCCTGAGAATGGAAACGCCTGTTGAGTTCCTTGGTAAATAGAACATTCATGAGCTTGCTCTTGCCATATGTGCCCATGCGGCTATAGCCCTTCTCCATTTTCAGGTCGTTTACATCTATGTCTCCAGAGAATTGCTGTGCAGCACTGGAAGTGTTGATCACGCTAGCCCTGGAAGCACAGAGAGTATCGATAAGCATATTGGTAAGTAAAAAACCAGCCAGATGGTTCACCTGGATGGTTCTGTCGTACCCATCATTGGTCAGTATTCTTTCCGAGCCCATAATTCCGCCAGCATTATTCGCAAGGACATCAATGGTGGAGTAATCATTTTTTAAGTTGGAGCCAAGCTGACGCACTTCATCCAGCCTTGAAAAGTCAGCAATGTAGTAAGGTACCTTGAGTTCATCTGCCACAGCTTTAGTTTTTTCCTTGGACCTTCCTGTTATGACGATGTTGGCCCCGCTAGATTTTAGATTTGTAGCTGCAGCGCGACCTATCCCGTCACTAGCCCCGGTAATTATGATAATTTTATCTTTCATACGGATCACAAGATAGAATTATTATTAAACACTAATGTAACTTTATAAATGGGAAAAGTCAACTACTCACAGATGAGACGTTGTTCCCTTCTATCCCGGGATCAATGAATGAGTTGTGGGGTATTTGTGGCCTAGTGGAACTGGAGTTGCCGGCTCCGGAATCAACATTTATATTGCACTCTCAGGCAACTTTGACTATGTCTGCGGTTTTCGGAAATAGTGTTGAATGCATAGAAGGACACAATGCAGGCATGCCGGTGAAGGTTGTTTTTTTACCTTATGTTAAAGGAGAAACAATGCTCCAGAAGAAAAGTTACTGTAAATTGTTCCAACCTCCGAGTAAAGTGATGGAATAAGTTTCCCCGAAGCGTATCTTTCTTTATTGAATGGCCTCCAGTCAAACATTGCCTTTTCCGGTTTCACTTTTGTAACCATTTCCGAACCAATCTTGCCATAAGCAGGTGAAAGTTTGAATCCATGTCCGCTCAGTCCTGCGCATACATAAATTGAATCCACAAGAGAGTACCAACTGTGCAGAGGAATGAGGAAAAGGTCACCAACTATTGCTACAAGCACTATAGCATAAGATGAAAACCTTTATTGTTGGTTAAACCAAGTTTCTGAGGGAGTGCGTTTTCTCTTTCGTCTTATCATGCAAATTTGAATTCAGATTCTACGCCTGATGCAGTCGGATACAAAAGTCCCGCATTCCCTGGCTACCTGCTCAAGTATCCTTAGTGAAGCATTATAGTCATCCCTGACCTCCATGAGATGATCAGCATCCGGGAAAGTTATAGCTAGAACGTTTCTGATCCCCCTTACTTTGTTAACATCTTCTTCTCCAAAAAGAGGGTCTTTTTCACCAACCATAACAAGCATCTCCGGCGTATCCTTCATAAATTCAATAGTGCTTTTCAGGGGAGTCAGAAAAATGTGCCTTTTTATAACTTGATTGCCAATTTTTCCCATTTCGCTTGCAAAATGTGTGCCAATACTCTTGGAGATCATAATTATTGTTTCATATTCGTGATTTGACAGAAAACTTTCCAATGATGAACGCAATTCCACAAGAGTGGAACCCAGTGTGAACTTGCCTGGTGAATTTCTGTTGGCTTGAAAGTCATATTCCACATTAAGAGTATCGGTTCCTGCCTGAAACGCTGCCAGTGCAGAATACCACATCAGAGGAGCATCCTTGTAGTATGCCTGGCCCGGAAGCAAAATTGTCAGGAAGCGTGAACCTCCCCGATGAGATCTGAATGTATAGATTGCAGGTTTCCCCAGTTTTGACTCAAATTCCAGGTTTTCTATTTCCACTGTAGACCGTGATAACAA
>JAJZAW010000103.1 GCA_021799185.1 Thermoplasmata archaeon | reverse complement strand
TCTGATTACAGCAACATAGATGGACAGTTCCTTGAGAAATACCCCTCCACTGCCCTAGCATTCATAAAGTCGTGGTGGTATATTTCTACAGGCAGGAAGATGCCGGAAGAACTTACAAATTATCTTTCCAAGCCCGTATTCAGGTCTGCCAAAGCAACTGTGGACCTCATCCGGCAGGCAATAGAGGGGAAGACAGGCGATGAGATTATGGATTCTGCCAGGTATCTATTTCCCATTTCTGAAACCTACATAAGAAATGGGAGACTGGATCGTGCGGAAAGAGAATTGCTCCGGTCTGCTTCAAACCAGAAGGACCCTTTTTATCTCTATCTGATGGGAATGATTGATTTTCAGAGAGGTGATTACACATCCTCAAGGAAGAACGTGGATGCTTCTCTGGATCGCCTTCAAAACTGTGATTTTCTCCTCCTGGCGGTGCAACTGGCAATGATTTACGGAGAAACCAAGAAGATCAGGGAATATGCTGAGAAGATGGTCTCCATGGGATCCCTGGAGCTTATGGACTTAAGCGGTTTCTATTCATTCATAAACAGAAACAAGTTCTGGGAACAGGCATCTGATTTTCTTTCATATATTGGATCTGGTACCTCGCACAATCCGTGGATTTTCAGGATAAGGAGAGATGTTTTCAGAAACGGTGGAAACATTGCCCAGGCGATTGAGCAGTCGTTGATGCTGTTTCGCACAAGGCAGTTCAATCACATGGACATTGATCTGCACATGGCCATGCTCAGGGATTCCGGAAAGCAGGACGAGGTGCTACAGTTCCTTGGAGATCTTGAAACTGAGAACAGGACTCCAGAAATAGAGATACTGCTGGCCAGTTCCCTGAACAACGCAGGCAAGTATGATCAGTCACTGACCCATTTCGAAGCAGCAATTCAGATGGGTGTTGATCCATTTGCGCTTCAGGGATACGTAAATGCACTGATTGAGACAGGGAACTACGAAAAGGCCCAGGATATTTTGTCCAAAAATGAGAATGAATTAATGCAACTCAAACTTTACCAGAAGACCTCACAGATACAGCAGATTCTTGCCCTCCTGAAAAAAATCACGTTCAAGAGGCAGGAAGATCAGGATATTCTGAAAACTGCAGTAGACACATTATGGTATAACCGGGATGTTCGAGATCTTATCGTTAAGATCTATTCCGACCAGGGCTTTGTCTGGCTTGGTAAGTTAATTGCCAGAAAAACATTTGATAATGGCGATACAAAACTTGCACTGGAGATAGCCAGGAATCTGAACCGGAATGAACCGGGGGATCTTGACACGGTCAGGCTGTACTCTGAAATTCTTGTCAGAACCGGCCGAAGGACTGATGCCATCGAGTTAATCCTCCGGAGCCTCCGTTTCTGCAAGGAATATGCAAACTGCCTTGACCTTGTGGGCCTTCTGCTGCGCCTTTATTACGAAGATCGCGACTACGAGGCCATTAAGAAATTCTATGAAACAAATCCAAAATATGTTGATGAAAAGAGCCTGCAGTATGTAATCAGGAGTTACATCGAAACCGACGACTTCGATATGGCAGAAAAGATCATGAGCCGCTATGAGGGGACTCTTCTCAAGAAGGATATTCATGGCGAGCTCATAGAAGACCTCAGATCAAGAAAGGAATTCGTGGAAACTCTGCTGTATGTCAGCAGGCTGCTGAAGGTGGAGTACAAGGCCAGAAAGAAATTTGACAAGAAGGAAGCATTTTACAGGGCTGATATACCCATTGAAAAGATCGAGGATGTCTTCGCTTTCCTGGACAGCAGGGAGTACTATTTCGACATAAATGAGGAAAAATATGAAATTCTTTCAAGGGATGTTATACAGAAGGCTGTTAAGGGCTATCCGCTGGATAACATAAGGGACCTGACAATCGCCGTGATATTCAACAATCTTGACAGGAAGGACCCCATAATAGCCAGAAATCTGTACATATACATTCATGACCAGATGGATATTGCCAGGCACGCACAGACAAAGAATGACGTGCTCCTAAGGCTCCTGAAGAGGGCCATTAAGGATAACGTAAGGCAGGAACCGCTGAACGTGGCATTTTATCTTCAGATTGGCATATCTGAAGCACTGGATGTCATAACTCTCATGGAGTATATTTCCAGGATGAATGAAGAAAGAGGAATCTGATTGAACTATTACGGCTTCGGAAATATGAAAAGGGAAACACAGGATATCCTGCTGGCGCTTCTAGTTCTTGGATTTGCATTTTCAATTGCCAGCTTCGCTGACAGCGGGTATCATGTACCCGCCCTGGTTGCTGCAAGAACAATAATTGTAAGCTTTTTGGCTGTGGGTATTGCGTTCCTTGGCCATGAGCTATCGCACAGGCAGGTAGCCAGGAACTATGGCGGCTGGGCAGAATTCAGGCTATGGCCCATAGGAATTCTAATGGCGCTGATCACATCATTCTTTGGTGTCATTCTTGCTGCTCCTGGAGCAGTTAACATTGCGGGAGTTTATGGAAATGAAAAGATCGGGAAAACTGCCCTTGCTGGTCCAGGATTTAACCTGCTGGCTGGCTTTGTTTTCCTTCTGCTTTCCCTTTTGGGCATCCTCATCAGGGGCCTAGGAGGCATAATACTGGAGATTAGTTATCTTAACTTCTATCTCGGAGCGTTCAACATGATTCCAATAGGCCCGCTGGACGGAGCCAAGGTAATGAGATGGGATTTCAGAACATTCGCAGTTGTGTTTGCAGTTCTCATATTCATGACCGTGCTGGTTGGATTTGTCCTGCTTTAAGCTTCGTCTTTGGGCTTCAGGAAGAAGATACTATTTTCACCCACTTCAATTCTATATGGAACAGAGTATTCGCCAGGCTTTCCGTCGATCTCGAGCACCACTGACCTGGCCCTGGACATCCTGATCCATGCTCCATGAGATGGCTTCAGTATGACACCAATATATAATGGATTCTGGGAGGCAATAAAGTAGTTTTCCAGTTTTTCCCTGACTTTGCCGCTATTTTCGGAGAAGATGCCATAGATGTCTTGCATAATCCAGTATACGAAAGATGGAATTATCTTATCGTTTATTCATCAAATCTTAAGGCCCATTGGAGTGTATCTTGAGTGCGCATCCCTGGGGCGGCACAGTTGAAAGCACAGATCACCCTTATTCGGAAGGCGAATGCCATGCCATGACTTCTGGCCGAGAACATTATTAATATTACAAGGCAATCTCGAAGGGAGAAACTGATCAAGATGAGATACAAAGAGACATGCACTTCCTGCGGGGTTGGACTGGTTGAGACCGGCTATTCTATATTCGAGTGCCCGTCATGCGGAGAGGAACTGATCGGAAGATGTAAGGAATGCAGGGAGCATTCCACCGCCTATGTCTGCGATCACTGTGGATTTACAGGACCGTGATTCAATGGGAGACGTTGCTGTTGTCCTGAAGGTGTTGCCCGAATCCCCGGATGTGTCCATGGAGAAGCTCCTGGATGCAATAACGAAGAAGATCAAACCTCTATGTGAGATTAATAAATCGTATATGGAGGAAATTGGATTTGGCCTGAAGGCCATAAAATTTGAGGTAATTGTACCGGATGAAGAGGGGAAGATTGATAGGGTAGAGGAAGCAATCTCTTCCATAAATGGCGTAGCCCAGGTTGACTCTGAGGATGTCACACTGGTCTGAAGATGATCCCGGAAATACTGCATAACCTCTTTTTTGATATTTTTCTGTCAGCGATCATTCTGATTTTTGCCGGACTTACCTTTATAGCGACCCATAGAGAACGTGTGGAAACCACATACAGTCCCTATGAGGGGCCGGCCCTCGTCATTGTGCCATGCAAAGGCAAAGATTACACGCTGGATGATAACCTGAAGGGTATCCTGGCAAATTTAAACGGGAACTGGAAAGCCATTGCTGTAGTCGATTCTGAGGATGATCCTGCAGTCCAGTCCATACGAGCTTCAGGCATGGATATGATAATTTCAGATGATCCATGCAACAGGTGCAGTGGAAAGGTAAGAGCAATAGCTTCTGCCATGGATCATTTTCCCTGTTATCCTGTTTACGTCATTGCTGATTCCGACATTTTACCTGACAAGGACTGGTTAAGGTTACTTCTGGCACCCATGTCTTCAAGCGCTACTGGGATATCAACAACATTTCCATATTTCCGGCCTGCAGGAGGATTCTGGTCCTTTGTGAAGCTGGTCTGGGGCTTCGTCGGCCAGGGAATGATGGAATCACGCATTACGCGGTTCGGATGGGGTGGGTCACTGGCATTCAGGGCAGACCTGCTGAAGGGCGATGGGCTGAACTTTTTCAGATCATATGTATCCGATGACGTTGCCTTGACGAAACTCTGCAAGAAAGCTGGAATGGAAATAGCATATGTACCTGAGGCTTCTCCAGTTATCAATTCCCCGGATGATTTTCCAACATTTATCGAGTGGGCAAACCGCCAAACAGCCCTTTCAGTTTACTCAACACCAAGTGTTTTCCGCTACGGCATAATATTCTATTCTGCCACAATACTGGTATTCTTATCCGCCATAGTTCTGGCGCTTTCAACAACCCCCATTTTTGCTCTTTTGCTGGCGCCTTCTGTGATTACATCACTTAGAAACGCTGGAAGATCAAGGGAAAGAAAGCTACATGTCTTTCTTCTCAGTTTTTTAATACCCTTCATCTACTTCTACAATCTGCTCAAGGCCAGAGAAACCAGTACAATACAGTGGAGAGGCCGTAATTATGTTCTGGAAGAAGAACAGTAGGATCTGTTAAACCTCGAATTGGTAAAATATATATTCCACCAGCTTTGTCTGCTCGCAGTTGTTAAATATCTTTGCATGATAAACAGATGATAAAATGAAAGGACCTGTTGAAAGACCTCCCCTTTTTGGAACCAATGGCATACGAGGCGAGCCAAATGCTGATCTAACTCCTGACCTGGCATTGCAGGTGGGAAAATCCATCGGAACATATTTTCATGGTACCACTGTTGCCTTGGGGAGGGATACAAGAGATACGGGGCCAATGATATTCAATGCTGTTTCATCCGGCATCATGAGTACTGGAATGGATATCCTTGACCTGGGAGTACTGCCCACCCCAGCAATCCAGTACTACTGCAAGATAAACAGGATCCCTGGAGTCATAATAACGGCTTCCCACAATCCGCCGAGGTTCAACGGAATAAAGTGCATTGCACCTGATGGGACTGAGCTTCCCAGGAATCAGGAGGAGGACATAGAGGGCATCTACTATGACCAATCATTCAACCAGGCCCCATGGAATAAATGCGGGAGGATCAGAATTATTACGGATGCCATTGAACTTTACCTTTCCGGCATCATGCGGCAGGTGGATGCTGAAGCCATCAGAACAAGGGAGTTCAGGGTTGCCTTTGATGCTGGAAATGGAGCAGCCTATCTGTCAACTCCAGAACTTCTCAGAAGGCTTGGATGTTCGGTGGTCACGCTCAATGCAAACCCGGATGGCAAGTTCACTTCGCGCAACTCTGAACCGAAGCCCGAGAACCTCAAGGATTTGATCAATGTTGTGAGCGGCGGTAAATTCGATCTTGGGATAGCCCATGATGGTGACGCAGACAGGGCTGTCTTCGTTGACAGCACTGGGCACTTTGTGGACGGTGACATAACACTTTCTCTCATTGTGAGAAGCACCATAAAGCCCGGTGACAGGGTGGTTACGCCAATCAGCAGTTCAGACGCCATGGATGAGGTCTGCAAAGCCGGCGGCG
>JAJZAW010000102.1 GCA_021799185.1 Thermoplasmata archaeon | reverse complement strand
TTCTACCCTTGAATCCCATATTTCCCGTCTGTAATTGCCTTTCCATTTCCGGAAAATTGGTGCTCCGGAAAAATTCATTACAACCGCTGATCCTTCCAGCTTCTGTTTCC
The DNA here is from genome assembly GCA_021799185.1 of Thermoplasmata archaeon. Lineage (GTDB taxonomy): Archaea > Thermoplasmatota > Thermoplasmata > Thermoplasmatales > Thermoplasmataceae > UBA509. The sequence goes on along the minus strand of JAJZAW010000102.1, from coordinate 5,679 downwards.
AGTCATCCCGGGTGTAATTCCACGTAATGTGTTCTTTTACTTCAGGGAACATCCTGCGGCTTTTTTCTACATCCCTTGCAAAAATTCTGATGGAGTAGCCATCCTCCAAAAGTTCATGTATTACACTACTGCCTATGAGACCAGTTGCGCCAAAAACTGATACTGTGCTGGTAGCTTCTGCCATGACGGTATATTATTTATTTTGATTTAAAGTAGCATAAAAAAAATGCTCAAATTTTCACAATTAGGCGATGAGATCATCATTCTCCAAGGATCTCCCTGGCGGCCCTGATTGGAACAATGCAGATAATCTTCATGTCCTCTGTTGCTGTCATTCCGTGTCTCAGATTTGGGGGTATAAATATGAAATCCCCGGCACCAGCAGTCTTCTCAGCACTACCAAGAGTAACCTTGCATTTTCCAGAGATCACAAAGATCTCATGCTCATAGTCATGGGAATGGTAGGGGGTGCTCTTACCTTTTCCTACAGTGATGAGTCTCATTGAAAAAGTTGGGGCTCCGTCTCTGTGAGTTATCAGCCAGCGGATGGCAGCACCGCCAGGCATGGGTATTTCCTCAATCTGCGAAAAATTCCTTACGAATCCCTCTTCAGTCTCTTGCATATCTAAGTCATGGTACGGCTGAATATAAGCCTTGACCGGGCGTTAACGGAGAAAGATGAAGACCGCTGTGCTGGCAATGAATAGCCTTTTCAGAGTCCTTTTAATCCTTTATCTTCGGGAATTCAAAATCGGTCATATTTGTTGTTTTTTCCGGAAGAGGCGGTCAGATGATTCCGTCTGTTCTCAGGTTCACCAGATTCAACCCACTTGATGAGATTCGATTGGTGGATGCAGTCCTCTCAGGTCTCAGAATGTTCTAAGGCCTGATCAGAGGGCTGGTTCTACTTACCACTTTTTTGCCGCGCTAGGGGGCTTATGTTCATGCTGAAATAATATCCCAGGTTTCAAGAATCCCCTATTGAGGAAAGAGTGCGTTGAATCAGAAAATATCTCCCGACATCCGGTGCAAAAAGCCTGCATGATTAATTGGCGAGGGTGATGGTGGCAATTCTGTAATATTTATATTTTACAATGTGATAAATTAAGAACACTGAAAATATTTCCAGAGGTAAAATAAATGGTAAAGGCAAGGTTTGAAGTAGGTGAAAATGAAAAGCACATAATTGCCGTGAACGCAAATCCGCTTCTGAAGTATATCAGGGTGGAAGTTGACGGAGAAAGAGTTATCAATGTTGCAAATTTAACGCCATCAAGGGAGCTTGAGCTAGATGTTGGTAATGCAGAAACACATCATCTGGTAATAAAAATCAGGGCATTCTCTCCCATAAAATTATCAGAGGATGGCAGAGAAATTCAACAGATATGAAGCTGCAAATTGACAGATCAGGTGTCAGGAACATGTCGGATACGATTGAATACAGTATTGAGTTCAAATCCTGTAAGCTAAATACTGGTACAGGCAGCACTTACAGGATTATTTTCTCTTCACGCTGTTTGATTGGAGGGTCAACGTATGGCTGCTCATCTTCAGAAAACAGTGGAGTGAAGAAAACGCCCTTGTTTGGACAACCTATCGTTTGCGGTTCAGCCATAGTCGCTAAGGGTAGTTCAGCTTCAGGAGCATCTGAAACAGAAAATGGTGAGTGAAGTGAGTAATATTCTTCTTGGAATTTACCTCAGGCGTTATACGCGGGAAGGCAGGGCTTTTTTCATTCTGGGGATAATCTTCCCGCTCTTTCTCCTGCTTGTATTTGCCATTGTCGGCCAGAGGAGTTCGGGTGGTTCCGGAGCTGCAGCTTTGAAAGCCTTCACAGAATCCATGGGGCTGCGGAATGTCTCGCTTTACCTGGTGGCAATAATACTCCCGTTCATTGCACCTGTATTCACTGTTGTCGGCACTATGATGGCACCTGCCCTGTACAGTGAGGACAGGGAAAATGGATTCTTTGAATTCATACTTTCATCCACCAGGTTCAGGACCAATGATATATTCTGGGCAATCATATTTACGGCGGTCATAATAGCAGCAGTTACCATTGCAATTGCAATAGGCGAAATACTTGCTGTTGTCCTTATTCTCAACGGAAGTGTCCCCCCACTATTCCTCAGGGAACTTCTGATTTACACGATCCCAATTTCAATAATCGCTGTGTTGATTGGCACTTCCATTGCATTTGTATCTCAGGTCATGACCAGGAAAATGACACTCGTTAACTCTCCAGCAGGGTTAGCTCCTGTTTTTGGAGTTGTTGTGGCGGTTATACCTCTTTTCTTCTCAATATTCTCAGCCAGAGGGGTGCTGGGACCAGTTGATTTCAATCAGTTGTATCAGGTTCTTGCGGCGTATGTGGCAGGTGCATTCGTGCTATTTCTGATAGTTTTCTATTTCACCACAGTGAGAATGGTTCGTGAGAGGTTTCTTTCATAGGTGATAAATGACGCAGATAGAAGCATCTGGGCTTTCAACCGGGTATTATGGAAAACAGATTCTGCATGATATAAATTTCTCAATAGATAAACCTGGCATATACGTTGTACTTGGAAAGAATGGTGCGGGCAAGACCACATTTTTCAGAACTGTTACGGGCATACTGAAATTATACAGTGGTACTTTGGCTATTGACGGGCTAGATCCATACAGTCATCCTGAGGCCAGAGAGAAATGTGTGTACCTCTCCCATCAGGCGGGTGTTCCTGAAAGCCTGTCCGTAAGTGAAATAATGGATCTCTTCGCTCTTCTGTTGGGAGCAGATGAATACGGAAAACAAAATGCAGTCAAACTTTTGGAACTTGACAGTCTGATGGAAAAGCCATATTATTCACTGAGCCAGGGCCAGAAAAAGCGAGTCAGCCTTGCCAAATGCCTTCTGAGTGATCGCAGCATATACCTCTTTGATGAACCGACAACAAATCTCGATCCTGTTGTTGCAACTCAGGTGAGGAAGGAAATACTTGGAATATCTGAGAACAGAATAGTGCTTTATTCGTCTCACAATCTTTACGAGGCCAGGGAGATAGGCAATCAGGTACTGATAATAAGTAATGGAAGCATTGCATACAACGGGGATATAGATAAAGTCCAGATAGGAAAGTACGTGATCGGCATACGTGCCGATAACGTTGCGGATGTATTCCCGGAAGCAAAACTCCAGGGAAGGTACTACATCCTGGAACTCGATTCCCCTGATGACGTTTCAAAGGTGATCCAGAAACTGTCCGTGGCCAAAGTAAGGGTGCAGGAAATCAGAGAGATGAGCAACCCCCTTGAAGACCTGCTTCGTTAAATATTCTGCATAAAGTAATGAACTGAATCAGGAGGGACATTTATGCACTGTTCACTTCCTTCAGACTTCGCAGAAAAGCCTGCAACATATGCTCCTGCAACTCTATGAAGATGTGATATAAAGACATCCTGATCCATCATTAGCAGGAAAGCTTGTGCAGGCCAAATGAGGAAACCGGGTGCATTCAACAGCCCGGCTCAATGCACTGGCACGTGCTTTCCCTGCACCTCTCCGGCAGTCAGAATGGCCTGATCTGGTAATAACACGGTCCAGAATACTATGCGTGAAAAGAAAGCATTTGCAGTCAGTTTGTGAATCCGGATATCCATTATTCGATTCTCTTCAATCACCTGAGAATTAATTCAAGAGCAACTTCCGTTCAGTTTTAATCATAAAATATGAAAACCGTATGTGAAATGAAGTCTGCTTGCAGCATTACCGATTTCAGTGACACAGTGGATCAAGCATCTTGATAGCTCCGGTACGGAGCTTAAGATTATCTGGCAGCAGAGATCAAATATTCCGGATTTATGGGCGTCTCTGTTATGCGAAGGCCTGTAGCGACTTCAATTGCCCTGGAGAGAGCCACGGGAGTGCCAATAGTTGGAGCTTCTCCAAGGCCCTTTGCCTTGGATGGCAGAGTTGATTCGCTGTTGTGCAGAATCAGCCTGTAGCGCGGAACCATGTTTGCCTTCACCACGCCCGCATCGGCGATTGATGAAGTGATCATCTGCCCGTTTTCGTCAAACATCAGCCCTTCGTAAAGGGTCTGCCCAATGCCTTCAGCGCATCCACCGGCATTCTGCCCTGTTGCACTGTCCATGTTGAGAACCTTTCCAAGATCATAGTACGAGATGCATTCATCAACCCTTACCCGGCCATATGTGTCGGCAGTCACTGTAATGAGATTTGCGCCCAGGCTTGTATATGGTTTGTCATAGTGGAAATACTCATATGAATCCCATTTTCCCTCAATAAGCTTAGAAGTGGAGTATTTTCCGTATTTCTTTTCCACCTGGCCCTTTAGCTTTCTTGCAGCCTCAACAAGTGCTGAACCACCCATCATCGCTGATCTGCTTCCCCAGGCACCAACACCTTCTTTCAGCTGATCAGTATCTCCCTTCTGCCATTCCACAATCCCGGGATCAACGCCAAGTTCATCAGCGAGGATTGATTTTGCAAAAAGATCATGGCGCTGGCCATGGGCAGTTCCACCCAGCCAGACCTTTATGCCTCCGTTTTCTACAAGAATTCTTGCGGTCTCGCCGGGCATAGTCGCAGGCACAAGGACGAACCAGCCAAATCCGCAGTTCCCTTTTTTTATATGATTCCGGTAATCCATTGCTTCAATGGCCTTTTCAAGAAACGGTCTGGAAGCTTCGACAGTTAGTCCTGTTGGACTCTTGAACGGTTCTTTTGTGGCATTCATCATCCTTATCTCAATAGGATCCTTGTGCAGCACGTCCGCAAGTTTATCAACCATCCTTTCCATGAAAAATGCAGCCTCAGGTCTGCCAGCACCTCTGTATGGCCCCTGCGGAACCTTGTTGGTCAGAACAGAAAGCGCATGAATGTACGCATTCTTTATCTCATAAGGCCCCGTGATCTGCATAGCTATGAATCTGGATGAGAACTCACCTGATCCTCCTGCAAATGCCCCACTGTCAACAATGACATCCCCCTTTATTCCAAGAATTTTGCCATCTCTGTTTGCATAGAGCTTCATCTTTCCCACAACGCCGCGCCCGGGCCTGCTGGCAAGGAGATGCTCGGATCTGGTCTCGATCCATTTAACTGGCCTTCTCTCCTTCATGGAAAGCCACGCAGCAACAACATATTCCGGATAAAAGCCACCCTTCAGCCCAAATGCGCCGCCGGTATCTGTCTGTATGACCCGCACTGAATCCGGTGAGAGCTTCATGACTTCACAGAATCCCTGCTTGATAGTATGTACGCTCTGTGTGCTTATCCATACAGTCAGCCTTTTCCCGTCATAGGCTGCCACTATGCCTCTGGGCTCAATGGGATCGGTTGCTATGCGATGATTAACAAAATGGTCCTCTAATATAATAGGGGCATCGATTTCAAAGTCGTTTCCCAGGTATCTGTCTGCCAGTATGTTTGACTTCATGCCAGGGTACATAGGATCAGCGGTAAGCGCTTTCTCAGGATCTACAATGGCAGTGAGAGGTTCGTAATCAACATTAACTGAATCCAGCAGATCTTCTGCTTCGTATGCATTTTCTGAATAAACGGCAGCAACGGGCTGCCCTACATATCCCACATATTCCTTTGCAAGCACAGGATGCTCGAGGTACTCGAAACCTGCACTTGCGCCTTCCCCCACTGAGGCCATTTTCATGTCAATATCC
>JAJZAW010000007.1 GCA_021799185.1 Thermoplasmata archaeon | reverse complement strand
TGTAATTTGCAGGCACAAGGCTGATGCCATTTTTCCTGTGGTGTCAGCTGCATCCATAATAGCCAAGGTTGTTAGAGACTCTGAAATAGATAAACTGAAACTGACTTACGGTGACTTTGGATCAGGATATCCATCAGATCCAAGGACCGTGTCGTTTCTTGAAAGAAGCATCGCTGAGAACAGAGATATAACAGAGATAGTCCGCATGCACTGGGAAACCTACAGGAGATTGACCTCCCATCGTGCAAACGGAAGGCTATTCTGAGGCTGTTTGTAGGATTCAGCATCGGTCAACATTAATATATCCAAACCTTCTGAGGGAACTGTGTCAGATATTTTGAAACCTTCCGGTAAATCGGAACAGGCAGATGATTATAACGAGAGGGGTATTTCATACTTCAACCTGAAAAGGTACCCGGATGCAATAAAGGAATTCACAAAGGCCATAAAGCTAATAGAGAATGAACCTGATTTCTACTTCAACCGAGGATTGGCTTATTATTCCATGAAGATGCTGGAACAGGCAATAAAGGACTACAAAAAGAGTATAGAACTGGATCCGGACCATTCTGACTATTACAATGCCATAGGGGCAGCATACGAAGATTCGGGACAGCTGGAAAATGCGCTTGAGGCATTTAACAGAGCTATATCAATAGAAGGCGACATACCGGACTATTATTACAACAGGGGTAACGTATACTGGAAGCTCAAGAAGCAGGAGGAAGCACTGAATGATTTCAACAGGGCCGTCCAGCTCAATACGACAGACCAGATATTCATATACCGCAGACATGAAGTTCTTCTTTCAATGGGCAGGTACAGGGATGCGATTGCGGACCTTGATGCTGCCATAAAAATCGTGCCTGACAATTACCAGTATCACCTTGCCAAGTCAGAGGCCTATGAAAAGATGGGAGATTTCAAATCAGCAATGAAGTGCATTGAAGATGCGGAAAAACTTCTGCCTGATCCTTCCATTCTGAGCGACAGGAAAAAGGAAATATCCAGCAAGATGAACTGATTCAGTAGTGATGTGTTGAAAGAGGCATATGAACTCAGGGATTACCAGAAGAGCCTTGTTGAGTTCATCGTGGATTCACTGAAAACACGAGGCGGCGCTGCAATTGAGGCACCAACAGGATCTGGCAAAACCCTCACTGGGCTGGTTGCTGCAATAACCTATGCAAGGGAATCCGGGAAGAAGATTCTATATCTCACAAGGACAAACTCACAGCAGGAGCAGGTGATAAGGGAACTCAGGATAATTGCTCCAGAATACGGGCTCAAGGCCGTGCCTATTCAGGGAAGGCACAATCTGTGCCCGCTGTACCAGGAGATTGAACAGGGCGAAAGCTTCTCGTCTGATTCACTCTCAAGGTTCTGCAACGGCAGGAAGAAGAAGGTGCGCGAAGGGGATCAGAATGCATGCCGTTTCTTCAATTCGCGTGTAAATTCAAAGGAAAACATGGAAAGGATCTTCTCCGGAATTCCCACGGCCGAAGAGTTCCTGTCATATGGCCTTGAGTCTGAAATCTGCCCATATGAATCTCTGAAGCTCGCAGCCTCGAAAGCAGACATAGCAATAGCTCCATATGCCTTTTTCCTTAATCCGGACGTAGCGGAACGTTTCCTTTCCAGATGGGGAGTTGCGCGCGAGGACCTTGTAATAATTCTTGACGAGGCGCACAATCTGCCCGATCTTGCCCGGGAGGTATCTTCTTTCACCATATCGATAAACAGCATTAACCTTGCAGAGAAAGAGGCGCTGGAATTTGGAGACGCGGAACTTCAGGAAAGATTCAGGGCAACAGACTTCTGCGAAACGCTCAGAAATGGCATTCTGGATTTGTCCAGAGATATGCTGAAAGGCCAGGATGAGGTGCGAATCCGCTTTTCCGATCTTGTTGAATATTCATCCATAGGCGCCGGCATCAAGATGGATCAGTTCTGGTCTTATGCCGCACTGTTTCATATATTTGGGGACAACATCACCACCCGGAAGGAGGAAATGGGCAGAATTCCCAGGTCCCATGTTCTTAGCCTTGCGTCCAGGGTACTTTCCTGGAAGTCCAGAGAGGAGGAGGGTTATGTTGCAATACTTAACTCCGAGAACAATGGTACAGTAGAGGCTTTCTGCCTTGAGCCAACCGGCATCTTGCAGAGCCTCAGGCTATCGCGCACAATTCACATGTCAGGTACCCTTGAACCATTTCAGATATACAAAAACATAACCGGATTCACGGATATTGCCACCAGGAAAATTTCGTCCATATTTCCGGAAAGGAACAAGCTTGTGCTTTATTACGACGGGATATCAACTAAATATGATTCCTTCGACGACCGGGAGGTTCAGAACATGCGGGACCAGATACAGAATATTGTCAGGTCAACCGGAAAAAAAGCACTCATATTCTTCACATCATATAATGTCATGAACAGGGTAACCGACATTGGCTTCGACATTGAATATCTGGCAGAGACGAAAGCGAAGAGCCAGGGCGATCTCATGTCAATGCTGAACAGATTCAGGAAAGAGGACCTCCCAATGCTTGCTGTAATGGGGGGGCGCCTATCGGAGGGCATAAATTTCCCTGGAAATGAGCTGCAGGTTGTTGTCCTTGCAGGCATACCTTATCCCAGGCCAGGAGCCAGGCAAAAAGCCCTTTATTCCTATTATCAGTCCGTATATGGAAAAGGATGGGAATATTCAGTGACATTTCCGGTTGTGATAAAGATGAGGCAGGCCATAGGCAGGCTCATAAGGAGTGAAAACGACACCGGCGTTGCTGTTATACTTGATCAGAGGGCAACATATTTCAAGAAGTATATCCCGGAAATGAGACTTTCACGGGATCCTGCGGCAGATGCAGCCAATTTTTTTAAGAGCCTACTGCACTGATGCATCGCCTTTGTAAGTTGTTGAATGCATTATCCATGCTGCATAGAATATAATGTACAGCAACAGGAGCTGTTTTTATAAGGCTAATTCCTGACTTTCTGTTAATGCTCGTGCATGGATGGCATATCCTACATATTTTGTATTCCTTCATTATTAAGGATCAATGGCTCGGCTAAACGTTGTAAAGGGTGCCTGGAATGGCATCGTGTCAATGGTTAACCGGGGATCAGTAGGCAAATGGGTATTCATAGGTGCCCTGATCGGGATCATTGCAGGTCTCGGAAGCATCGCACTTTATGAGAGCATAAAACTTGTAACTCATTTCATGCTTTACGGCATAACTGGATTTAATCCGCCTGAGACCGGATCTTCCGGTGGTTTGCCTGACTACACAATTGGGAAATTCAGGGCATTCCTTATTCCTGTTTCTACCGTTCTGGGAGGGCTCATATCCGGCTTCATAGTCTACAGATTTGCTCCGGAGGCAGAAGGGCATGGTACGGACGCCGCCATAAGTGCATTTCATAATAACAACGGGAAAATCCGCAGAAGAATTCCACTTGTGAAACTGGTTGCATCCGCGGTGACCATTGGTTCTGGAGGCAGTGCAGGCAGGGAAGGGCCTACAGCCCAGATAGCTGCTGGATTTGGTTCTTTCATTGCAGATGCCTTCAAGATGAGCGACCATGATAGAAGAATTGCAATGGCTGCCGGCATAGGGGCAGGAATAGGCAGCATATTCATGGCTCCCCTTGGAGGGGCTTTACTCAGCACAGAAATACTCTACAGGCAGGATTTCGAAGTTGAGGCACTTATACCTTCCATTGTGGCGTCAATAGTAGGATATTCAATTTTTGGATTTCTCTTCGACTACAAGCCACTGTTCACCATTCCTGATTCTCAGGTTCTTCTTGGGTTCTCCCATCCAGAAGCTCTCATTGTTTACCTGGCGGTTGGCATCATAGCTGGCCTCGGCGGCATACTCTATGTTAAAGCGTTCTATGGCATACAGGGGCTCTTCAGGAAGATACCGCGATTCCCAAAGATGCTTAAGCCTGCACTTGGTGCATTATTCGTGGGCATAATAGCAATAAGGTTTCCTCAGATACTTGGCCTCGGATACGGTTGGGTTCAGCAGATTTTCTTCCAGAACCTGGAACTTCTTCCCCTCTGGATCCTTCTGGTTCTATTTTTCCTTAAAATACTGGCGACTTCATTGACCATTGGATCGGGGGGCTCAGGGGGAGTCTTTGCTCCAGGTATTGTTACGGGGGCATTCCTCGGTGCCGCCATCGGCATTGTTGTGCATCCGTACTTTCCATTTCTAAACGTTGTGGAAATAACCATCGTAGCTATGATTTCATTTTTTGGAGGCATAGCAAAGGCACCAATTTCCATCCTGATCATGGGTACTGAGATGACCGGTGGATTTGCACTGTTCCTTCCGCTGATGCTTGCCACCACTGTCTCTTACTTCGTATCAGGGCCAAAATACTCAATCTACAGCGCACAGGTAAAGGACAGATCGGCTTCTCCGGCCCATGCTCTGGAATATGAGAAACCAGTCATGGATGAGATACTTGTTGAAGATGCAATGCAGAGAAACTACCCATGGGTTTCTCCAGATGATGATCTCAGTGTGGCGTTGAATCTTCTGAGAACAACAAAAACAAAGGTGGTTGTTGTTGAACTTGCCAGAAATCTTCAAGGGATGATTTCACTTGAGAATATAAACCCGGATTCGGATCTGAAGTCAATAAAGGTTAAAGATGTCATGATCAGGAACCCCCTTACAATTTCCAGTAATGAAAATATACATGTAGCTCTGGATACACTCATAAAGAGCACAACTGGTAAACTGGTTGTAGTTTCACCTGCAGATGAAAAGACTGTTCTTGGCACCATCGGGCTTTCAGAAATTGCAGAAGCTTACAACCGGCAGGTAAGAAAGATTAAAAATATGCAGATTCGGGGCAACAGCTGATTTATATAATATGTCCGGCTGAATGCTGTGGCACAGGCATCAATTCCAACCTTTTTCTGCTGATGCTGCCCTGAATGGGACCCGGCAATTCAGGAAATCATAATCCATATACAGGAGAAAAGTAGAAATCCAATTAGCACTGATCCATACAGATGGCGATTACCAATGCCGATTATGGAACAATAAGGCAGTTCAATGCAGAAGATCTGGACCGTGTCCTTGAGATTTCATCTGCGTCTCTCTCAGAATATTACTCGGAAGCACTTATAATGGATCTTTATGATGAATGGCCTCAGGCTTTCCTTGTCTATACAATGGGAAAGGAAATACAGGGCTTCATAATCGGTTCAAGATTTTCCCCCACGGAGGCCAGGATCCTGATTCTGGCAGTTGACCAGCAATACAGGAACATGGGCATAGGTGGGTCACTCATGCAGGCATTCCTCTCGCTCTGCAGCAGGAATAACTTTATGAGCGTGAAGCTCGAAGTTCGAACGGATAATGATAACGCAATAAACTTTTACAGAAAATTAGGTTTTGTTGTGACATCAAGACTCAAAGCCTATTACAGCGATTCGTCTGATGCCTACACAATGTGGAAAATTCTCTAGAAAACCGAGACCTTTCCTTCAACAAAGAGGTTAGTCAGGTTTCCTATGTTGGCAAGGCGGTCGTCAGCCAGGTTCCTTATGTTGTTCTTTATTTTGGATTGATCTGCGTTATCTGCGTATATGACCTGGATGCTTGCAACATGCGGATCGTCTATGCGCCTTCCAATCTGTGATACAATCCTGACATGAACCTCCTGGACATCTCCTGGATGTTCTTTCACAATGTCCTGGGCAATAATGTTTGACAGCACATTGTAAAGTTTTCCCACATGGGTGACAGGATTCTTGCCTGCAGCGGCTTCCATGCTCATTGGCCTGTATGGTGTTATAAGGCCTGAAACCCTGTTTCCTCTTCCAACAGATCCGTCGTCCCCATTTTCCATGGACATCCCGGTCACTGTGAGGTAGTGCCCTGTGCCCTTGCCATTCTCGTCGTCTGCTGTGTTTACAAATATCTTTACCGGTTCGTCTGTCACCTTTGCTGCATTCTTTGCAATGAGCTCCTTTAGCTCACTCTTGACGGAAAAGTATTCTGGATCGTCCTTGACGAACTTATCCACATATGCTGCCGCAACTGTAAGGTTGATGGTTCCACCCTGCCTGAATCCCATGACCTTTATATCATAACCAATAGCAGGCAGCTTTGACTTAAGTGCCGGCCCGTTTAGGTATCTTTCAGTTTCATAAACAAGTCTCTCTGTGTCCGTGAACGGAGCAAACCCGACACCAAAGGAGGTGTCGTTTGCCCTCAGTTTTGAGGTATCATAAATCTCAGTAAGATCCACTGAGCCATGTCCAATTCTGCAATCAATCATGACGTCAGAATCGAGGTCCAGATGCTTGAAATTTGAATTCAGGAACTCTCTCGTAGCCTTTATTGCTATTGATTTGAAAGGTATCCTGTCATTTCCAACCTTTGTAGTTGCCCTTCCACTGAGGAGTATGTAAGTTGGTTCCAGAACCTTTCCCCCACCGAACACCGGCGCGGATTGCCCGCCTACAACCTCGACCTGGTCAGTGTTGTGGTGCAGAATCTTGCCATATTCCTTGAGGTAATACCTGCTCAGTGCCCTGCTTACGGATTCGGCAATACCGTCTGAAACGCTGTCCGGGTGCCCTATTCCCTTCCTTTCTACGATTTCAACTTCCCTCTTGGCTGTTGGTGTCTGTATTATGCCTTCGACTGCAATGTTTCGTTCCATTATTTTTCCTCTTTTTTCAGGGGATTTATAAACTGAAATAAAGGTTTTGTATTTCTGGCTGCCAAATTACCACACCAAAAGTATTATTACTTGCAGTAATTTTTACCGTAACTGTAAAATGAATTAAGGAAGTTGTTCATTACTCCTGCATCATGAAGATTCTGGCCAGCGTCTACAACAAGGATAAGCTTAATTCATTTCTGCACGGCATATCGAGATTTACAGATGAGATTTATGCCTCTGGCGGTACCTGCAGATTCCTCACTGAATCCGGATTTGAATGCAGAAACATTTCCACCCTGACAGGGTTTGAGGAACTGCTCCGTGGAAGGGTAAAGACACTCCATCCTGCAGTTTTTGCTGGCATCCTTTCGCAGAGGGACCCGGAGAGCAGCAGGCAGATGCAGGAGCGTGGATTTCCAGAGTTTGACATGGTGATAGCCAACCTGTACCCGTTTGACATTGCTGCAAAGTCGCACAAACTGGAAGATATGATTGAGAATATAGATATAGGAGGATTATCCCTCATTAGAGCAGCAGCTAAGAATTATGAACATGTAACCGTTCTTTCCGACCCATCCCAGTATGATGCTGTTGCGGCTGAGCTCCAGCAAAGCGGCAAGATTTCGGCTGAAACCAGAAAAAGGCTGGCTCTGAAAGCATTTTCCAGATCAGCGGATTATGACATTTCCATATACAGATCCTTGAACGGCGAACTTTTCGGCACAGCTCCTCCGTCCATGTACCTTAAGGGCACCAGGGGGCGCGAACTCAGGTACGGTGAAAATCCTGACCAGAAAGGCTACATTTATTCTGACGGAACCCAGTACGGCATTGCTAATGCACTGCAGCTACAGGGCAAAGAGCTTTCATACAACAATATTCTGGATGCAGATTCGGCCTTCGAGACCGCCCTTGAGTTTACAGACCCTGTGGCCGTGGTTCTGAAGCATAACACTCCCTGCGGCGTTTCTTCGGCAACTGACATAAATACTGCACTGAAGAGGGCCATAGCGGCTGATCAGGAATCGGCGTACGGATCTGTTATCGCGATCAACAGGAAGTTCGATTCTGCATCTCTTGAAGCTATCTCAAAACTTTTCGTGGAGGTTATCATAGCTCCAGAATATGATACGGACGCACTAGAGGGGCTGAAAAAAAAGAAGAATATGCGCGTACTGAAAGTGCCACTGATCCCTGACGATAATCCCAGAATCCGATCAATATCAAACGGATTCCTGGTACAGAGCAGACTGTCTACTGAATACCAGAAGCTTGATCTTAAGACAACATCAGCAGCCAGCAAAGAGCAGCTGAGGGACCTTGAATTTGCCTGGAAGGTTGTTGCACATAGCAGGAGCAATGCAATAGTCCTTGCAAAGGACATGACCACAACCGGAATTGGGGCCGGGCAGACATCAAGGATAGAGGCCATGAAGGTTGCCGTGGAAAGGGCCGGGGAGAAATCAAGGGGATCCGTGCTTGCCTCTGACGCGTTTTTCCCGTTCTACGACAACGTTGAGCTTGCAGCAAAATCAGGAGTTTCAGCAATTATTCAACCCGGCGGATCCATCAGGGATGATGAAGTGGTTGCCAAGGCAGAGGAACTAGACATTCCCATGTACTTCACGGGAAAGAGGGTATTTCTTCACTGATCAGAACATCCTGAATGCAATGAATGCAATAAGAAACCCGGCAATTGCACCGCTGTTGATGAATGGCAAGCCAGGGGCAGGCCTTGATACCTTTGTGAAGAGCAGCACCATAATGCCTGCAATTGCCCCTGCCAGGGGAAGGAATAGAAAAGGGATTATATTCTGTTCACCGTAAAGTGCAGAAGATGCCACCATTATGCACGGAAAGACTATGTCCCCGAAACCAAGGATAAAAGTGCCTGATCCTGACCTTTCAGAGGGCGGTGCGGATGTTTTAGGAAATGTCATGCCTTCCATTCTGGTCCCTTTCTCCGATGGGAAAACAAATAGCATTGGAAGCCGTGAATCCATGGCAGTTCCTGCCAGGCTGATCATATGTTTCGTCCGGTATACGGCAATGTAGTCATATACTGCGAAAACTGCAAGGAATAGCACTGATGACCACACGCCTATTATGGTGGCCCATATTGATGCTACACCGGCTGAAAGAAAAAATCCTGCTACATCAACAACATACCATTCATACTTGAAAATAAGCAGTATTACCATTATTGCAGGAGCTGCGAAACTGATTATGTAATATTCAGCGTATGTCTGGGCAATGTAGAGTCCCAGGATGCTCCATACATAGAATGTTACATATGCAATGACAGCAATGAACACCCACCTGAGAACACTGCCAAATTTCCTTCTGCCTATGAATATTACAATTCCGGTGAAAACCAGTGCGGCAATGAGGTAATATGCCACATAAGAGAGACCGCTGGTGGGGCTCCGCGCCTGTACTCCCGGCGAGACAGCTATGAGTGAAATGGACATGAATGTTGCAAGAAGAGATGATGCTATGAGCACAACTATGCCGGAAATCTCAGGGATCCTGTTCTGCAGGCTCGCTCACCTTTCCTTTCTTCTTGTTGTATTCACATGACATGTTGGGGCAGAATTTCCATGCTCTTTTCCCCCTGAAGGATATGATCAGTGGTGCGCCGCAGTGCGGGCAGATCTCTCCTGTTGCCTTCAGATTGCCCATCTGCGGAACAGGGTATGTCTTCTTGCAGGTCGGATAATTTGAGCATCCCAGGAACCTCTTTCCAAATCTGGACTGGCGCAGAACCAGATCGCCTCCGTCCTCAGGGCACTTCCCATATGTATTCTTTTCCTGGTTGAATTTGCAATGCGGATCGATGCATCTGATCTCTGGAGATTGCCCCCGACGGATTACGCGTATCTCTGGAAGGCCGCAGACCGGGCATTTTTCCTCAAGCATTTCAGGTGTCCCTAGAAGAGGTGCCGGAAAATCAATCCTGCAGCCTTCATGGCTGCATTTTATCCTGGCGAATTCGCGGTTTCGAAGCAAAAGTACTGGCGTGCCATGCTCAGGGCATGTCCCGATCTCACGCCCCATTCGAAGCGCCTTCTGTATGGTCTCCCTTATTATTGTGTCCTTCTCCCTGAACTGCGCAAGCACCCTGTGCAGCATTTCCCTTGAGACTGCCACAACCTGATCCTTGCCTATCTCATTGTTGGCAATACGATCCATATCCTTTTCCAGCTCTGCCGTCATATCTGGCTCAGTGATGTCTGATTTGACAGTAAGAAGGGATTCGATTACCCCCATGCCCAGGTACGTCGGCCTCACCGGGTTCCCCTCAATGAAACCTCTCGACTGCAGCTTGTCAATTATGTCATGTCTTGTACTCTTTGTGCCCAGATTCAGTTCTTCCATTTTCTTTATGAGGGAGGCAAAATCATATCGTGCCGGAGGTTTTGTCTCCTCCTGATCCAGATTCCATTTCTTTCCCCTTACTAGATCTCCCGGCGAAAGGGGCGGGACAAATGATTCCTGCACCTTCCTGTATGGGTACAGTTCCAGCCATCCGGCATCCAGCACCCTGAGGCCCTTTGAAGTGAATTTATGGCCACCCACATCAAAGGAGGCATCGGTTATTTCCCTTTTCCCTTCCCTGTAAAGGGTTGCGAGAAATCTGCGGAGGACCAGCTCATATATGCGGGCGAAATCACCTGTCAGTGCGCCTTTCTTTGCAGCAGAAACCGGATATATTGGGGGGTGGTCCGTTGCCTCTGTGCGCCCACGGGAAGGCCTGATGGAATCCTGGTCAAGTACCTTCTGGACATCGTCCCTGAATTCAGTGTCGAGAAGCTTTGTTAGGACTGACTTGAAATGGATTGATTTCTGGTACACGGTGTTATCGGTCCTTGGATAGCTGATATACCCCCTTGTGTAAAGGGATTCGGCTATCTTCATGGCCTTACCAGGCTGCACTCCGATCCGTGATGCTTCCCGGAGGAATTCTGTGGTATTGAATGGAACTGGCCTCGGTATGCGCTCATCTCTGGTTGAATACTCAAGCACCGTTGCGTCCTTTCCGTCAATTTCTGCAAATATCCTCTCCGCGCTATCTTTCTCCCATATTGGGCCGTCGCTGTAAGCTGCAGTGAAATCCTTTTTTTTGTTTAGCACTATGCTTATTACCCAGTATGGTTTTTTCTGAAAGTCCCTGATTTCGAGCTCTCTTCTGACAACAAGAACGAGAGTTGGGGTCTGGACCCTTCCAATTGAGATAAAATTCTTGCCCATCCTGCCTGAAGTTATGGAAAAGAACCTGGTGAGAACAGCACCCCAGTATAAATCAATCTCCTCCCTTGCAGCGGCAGACTGGGCAAGGTTGCTGTCAAGGTCAGTAAGCTCTGAAAATGCTTTCTTTATCTCCTCGGACGTGAGTGCGCTGAATCTGGCTCTCCTGATCTCAGGATCGAGTTTTATCTTGTCAAGAACATTTGTTCGTATTATATCCAGGGCTTCTGAACCGATCAGCTCACCTTCCCTGTCGAAGTCGGTGGCAATAATTATCCTCCATGCCCTATCACTCAACGAGACAAGGGAATTGAAGGCATTCCTGTTTGTCACAGTCCTGGTGATGCCGGCATCTATGAGCTTCTCCAGGCTCACTGATTTCCAGTCCTTCATGGATTGCGGGAAGTCCAGTTCCACAATATGCCCGCTTAATGGGATAACAATGTTTGTGCCGCTGTCATCCTGGAACTCTATGTAATTGAGGCCTTTGCCCCTCTTCTGTTTTGATTCCCCGTTGGAGAGGATATAGGCGATCCTTCTTGCGGCATCAGCCTTCTCTGTTATGATTATATTACGGTCATTTCCACCAGACAATGAAGCTCAGACCTCTCAGTATTTCCCCGTCAATATCAATGGCACTGTTGGTTGTAACATACCTGTGCTGAATGATACTTCTGAAGCGGTTGCCCTATGGCGATCAACTTACTAAAGCTTTACATCCCGTATGTATAAAGAGTATGAATTTCTCCATTGGGAGCCATAATATGTATAACTGCCACCCGGGAAATGGTAAAAATTTTCAGGGCAATAAAGCGCTGCCTCGAGTCACAACAGCGAATAGGGCAGCAAGATGTTTCCTTATGTTTGCCAGCACCATTCTTGATACATGTTTGTTCAGCAGGTTATCTGATGGGCCGATGCAACAGATGCGGTATGAATTAAGCTGCACTATGGGTTAAAATTTTATGCCTCGTAGCTATGATTGAAGCGTTGATAATCCATTACGAAAAATACATTGGCATCTCCATAGAGCACTGCCAGGACGTATACAGGCCTGCAGAGGATACTTTTCTTATAATGGATAATATAATACCAGGAAACAGGGTGCTTGAGATTGGGTGTGGAACTGGCATAATCTCCATCTACTGCGCCCGGATGGGAAGAACTGTAACCTGCTGCGATATTTCGCAGAAAGCACTTGAATGCACGGAGAGGAATGCCATAAGGAATAGGGTTTCGCTGACCATACTTGACAGCAGCCTGTTCAGCAACATTGAAGGGAAATTTGACACCATTATATTTAATCCGCCTTATCTGCCTGTGGAAGACAGAATTGAGGGGGGAGAGCAGTGGAACGGCGGATCGGACGGCTTCTCTGTTATAGGGCCTTTCCTGGACAAGGCAGATGCGTTTCTTGATGATGCTGGCTCCATATACATCATCATATCAAGCCTCACAGACATTGATGCGCTGATAAAAAAATACGAAAAATTTGTTTTCAAGGAAAAGGCCAGGGAGAGCTTCTTCTTTGAAACACTATTTCTCTACCAGCTCTTCAGGAAAATGTGATCAGGCACAGGCAGGCTGGTCCACATGCTTCATCCGAACATTGACATTTTTGTCTTTCCTGCGGGTCTGGGGAGCGCAAACACCAGAAGGCCTGCAGCAACCGTTATGGCTACCATTATTACGAATGTGAAAGGCAGCCGTGAATAGTCATTGACAACAATAAGCCCGACTATTATTGGGCCAAGCGCCATGCCTCCCTGATTGCCTAAGCCCCATACCACTGAGTTAGCCATTGAAGAATCTCCCCTGGGGACGTATTCAGAAATGAGTGAGAAGAGCAGAGGAAACCCGCTGAATGTGAAAAATCCGAAAATAACAAGAAAAACTAGAGATTCAATTCCGGTTGAGTTGACGTAGGCCAGTGTGGCAGCAGCTGTCCCAAATGAGCTGACTGCCAGAAGGATGCGTTTGTCCATCCTGTCGGCAAAATATCCAAAGATGGGCTGCCCTACGATTGCTGCTACGAACATAAGGGTAATGGAATATCCCAGTATTGATGATATGCCCAGGTCCTTCACATTTGATAAATAAGACGGAATCCATGAAGCAATTCCCTGGGATGCAGTGCTTCTAATAAAGGTCACAACCGAGAGCATTATTATGGAATATGTCAGGATCCCCCTGCCTCCCTTCATATGCTTATTCTGCTTTGGATGCCCCACTGCCGGCCCGTTGGCTGGCCCACTGCCCCTGAGGAATATTGCTATGAAAAATGCTGAGATAACAGCAATAATGGCAAAAACCACGAACGAGAAGTCAAGGGTCAGAAGTGCAGCAAATCCATAGAGAAGGGATGGATACACTGCCCTTCCAACACTTCCCATGGAACCGTTTATCCCCAGGGCCTTTCCCCGGGATCTGGGGCTGAACGTTCCCTGCAGTATTGCCCCACCCAGTGGATGGTAGAATGATGACCCTATTCCAGCGGAGAGTGCAGACAGCCCTGCTATATATGGGAGCGCTGATCCAAGAGAACCGGTTATAACTCTATAAAAACCCAGAATCCCAAGGGCCATCAGCGTTAATCCCGTTCCAATCAGGAATCCTTTGTGATCCCATACTTCCGAGATCCTGCCAACCATAACAGAGAACAGTGAAGCCGCTGAATAAAATATTCCAAGAAGGAGTGTGACAAAAACAGGTGAAAGGGAGTTGACCCTGACAAGGATATCCACCAGCAACGGGAAGAAGAAAACCGTGCCATCATTTACAAAATGGCCAAGAGAGGTCATGGTAAGATTCCTCAAACCATTGGTAAGAGTATCATTTGAATTTATAGATAAGTCAGTCATCCATAAGCAATGTATATATGCTATTTAACCATTATTCATAAAATGGTCGAAAAGGAAAAGATACTGCGTGGCGTGATCACACTCCTTGTTCTTGAAAAACTCTGCCATGAGGATATGCATGGTTATGCTCTCCAGGTATACGTTTCCGGGAAAATTGACCGAAAGATTGCCCCAGGCACCATATATGTTCTCCTTGGATCCCTTCTAAGAAGGAAATTTATCCGGATTTCTAGCCAGTTCAGGGCAAAGAACCGCGATGTGAAGGTATACACAATAACTGATCTTGGAAGAGGGTTTCTGGAGGATCATATTGCCCCACTGATTATTGTCAGGAATGTGCTGGATTACCTTATTCCCTCCATAAGCCAAATAGCTGAAGCCAGGGGACAGCAATAGTTTCTGCAATTTCTCCATTGAGATGAATCGCTTTTAACCACCTCCACATTACATGCTGCAACAATGGCCACAATTCAGGATCGTATTAAGGAAATAGAGGAAGAGCTCAAAAAGACGGAATATAACAAGGCTACTGAGAAGCATATAGGTCTTCTCAAGGCAAAGATGTCCCGGCTTGAAATAGAGCTCATGTCCCAGAAGAAGGGGGGCGGCGAGGGTTTCGCAATCCCGAAGTCGGGAGATTCCACTGTTGCGCTTGTTGGTTTTCCAAATGTTGGAAAATCAAGCATCCTGAACGACCTAACATCACAGATGAGCGAAACAGGTAATTTCGCCTTTACAACATTGAAGGTAGTTCCTGGCACCATGAGCTACAACGGAGCGCAGATACAGATACTTGATCTCCCGGGAATAATAGAAAACGCAAGTGTTGGCTCGGGCAGGGGAAGGGAGATATTGAGCATGGTTAGAAATGCAGACCTGGTTGTGGTTGTTACAGATGTCCAGGTGAAGGGGGTCGACAGGATAGTCAATGAACTTCACAGGGCTGGCATTGTACTAAACAGGCGTGAGAGAAATATATCCATAAAGCGATCAAACAGCGGTGGCATCAGGATACATAAGCCCCGGAAAGTCCCTGTGGATGACGTTCAGATAAGGGAGATACTGAAGGAATTCAAGATAACAAATGCAGAAGTCTTCATCAGGGAAAATATCACATCAGATGACCTGATAGATCACCTGAAGGGCCACACTGTATATATTCCTGGAATTTTTGTTGTAAACAAGATAGACCTTCCCCACAGGGATGAAGATATAGAGGAACTGAGATCAATGGGACGGGTCGTTGAGGTTTCTGCAACCACTAAGGCAGGCATCCCGCAGCTGAAGGATGAAATATATCGGGCCTTGGCACTGGTCAGAGTTTATCTCAGGGAGAAATCTGGCTATGTAGACCTGGATCGGCCCATGGTTCTGAGGAATGGCGCTGTGGTGAGGGATGTTGTGAGGAAGATAAGCCGTGAAATGCTTGAATCTTTCCGGTACGCGATACTTACTGGCCCGCAGAGAAAGCAGGCAGAATTAAGAGTCGGGCTGGATTACGGTCTTATGGATGGCGATATTATAACAATAATAAGCAGGAATTAAGTGGTATCATGAAAATAGCAAGAAGAGTTCTATTCTACGGGCAGGTACAGGGAGTAAATTTCAGGAGAAATGTGGCCGAACTTGCCGCTAAGAGCGGCATTACCGGCTGGATAAGGAATCTTGAGGATGGGAGCGTGGAAGCCCATATGGAAGGAGAACAGGAAAAAGTCCAGATCACTATCCAGATGTGCTGTACGGAACTCTTTCCAGCTCGTGTTGAAAAATATCATTCCTATGAGGATGCTGTGGAAGACCTGCAAGGGTTCAGTGTCATCAGGTGACTATTTCATAACGGTACCCAAGTCCTGCGATCCTGTCTAGCAATGCAGAAAGATGCTTCTCATCCCTGACGTTTATTGCAAAAGTCACGGCCTGATATCCCACTGGCGTATCCTTAGCCAGATTGTCTACCTCTGCATGAAATATGTTTCCCCCTGCCTCAGATATGGCCTGTGATATCCTGTATAGCGTGCCTGGCCTGTCAGGTATCTTGAATTCGATCCTCACAAGTTTTGATTCAATCTCCATGGATTTATATATGATCTTGGAGAGCAGGAGGAAATTTATGTTCCCACCCGAGAGAATCACGGCGGTTTTTCCTTTGCTTACATCAACTTTCCTGTCCATTATTGCTGCAAGTGCAGCCGCTCCTGATGGTTCCACCAGCGTCTTGTTCCGCTCCAGCAGCTTGTATATGGCTAGAGCAATGCTCTCGTCGCTGACAGTGACTATTTCATCAACATTTTTCCTGACGGCAGCCAGTGTGAGCTCTCCAGGAAATTTGACTGAAATCCCATCTGCAATGCTGTCTCCACTTGTGTGGTCCACAATTCTGCCCTGCTCAACGGACGCTTTCATGGAATCGGAAAGCTCGCTTTCAACTCCAATAATCCTTATGGCGGGGTTAATGGACTTTGCCGCTATTGAAATGCCGGATATAAGCCCCCCTCCACCAACTGGAACAACAATGGTGGATACGTCAGGCAGGTCCTCCAGTATTTCCAGTCCTATGGTGCCCTGCCCCGCAATTATATATGGATCGTTGAATGCCTCTATAAAGGTGCGGCCATCTGATTTTCTGATAATTTCGGCAGCTTCACGTGCCTCAGAATAGTCCCTGCCCCGGAGTACAACCTCTGCACCATACCCCTGCACAGCGTTTATCTTGGCTGGGACAGTATACTCCGGCATCACAATCTTTGCATTGATGCCGCCGACCATAGCTGCATAGGCAACACCCTGAGCATGGTTTCCAGAGCTTGCTGTGATAATTCCGTGGGACCTTTCCTCAGGGGTCAGCTTTGATACCCGGTTAATGGCACCGCGAGCCTTGAAAGACCCGGTTTTCTGGTGATTTTCCATTTTGAAGTAGATGTCCCCTCCCACGATCTTACTGAAGGTCGTGGAGTGATGCAGTTCTGTGCGGTTAACTTTTCCCTTAAGGTAAGATGCTGCTTCCCTTATTTCCTGAATTTCTGGCAGACCTCCCTTCATGCTTGCATCCTCCTTCTAACATCCCGCATGGCGTTCCTGTAAATTTCACCCGCATCATCTGTAAACACTCTGATCTTCATTCTCTCACTATCCGCATATTCTAAATTGCTCAGGGACTTCAAATTGATCTCCACGTTCTGCAGGGCCGCCCTGATTGATGCAAGTGAAAATTCCAGTGCTGAACCCGCGTCAGTAATTGCACTCGAGTTGCCATTCGCTGCAACGGTTGCTGCAAGTCTGAGGATCTGAGCAGCAGTTCCGGCAATCTTCCATGGGACCTGAATTGCGCCCCGGGTTGCCGTATCCATGGCCTCTCTTCTGCGTTTCTTCTCATCATCCGTTGATTTGGGCATCTTCCAGGCTGCGAAAAGTTTGTTGAAAGCTTCTTCATCTTCTTCCATGAGCGATCTCAGTTCACCTGTAAGCTTCCTGCTTTTTTCCAGAACCTGCTTCATTGTCTCCTGAGAGTTCTCGTACCCTTTCTTTCCTATTGTCAGGCCTGCAACCATGCTTACCAGCGATGCAGCCACCACTGACACGGCTGCACTGGCCGCGCCTCCCCCTGGTGCCGGACTTGGACTTGCAAGCCTTTCCATAAAATTGTCGAGCGTTTCCATTTATTCACCCCACATCTTTGTTTCCAGAATCTGGTTCCTGCTGAAACCGCTCAGCTGCAGGTAGAAACCTGCGGTGGCCCATATGGCATCAAGTGGCGTGAGTCCAATGATCTCGGATTCAGCCACAGTTATCCCGTATCTGGAAGCCTCAAGTTTCACCATCTCAAATGCCCTGTAAATTGGTGTTTTTCTGAAATTTGTAAGATTCATGGATATCTGCACCATTTTCTTATCATCAAGGAAAAATGCAAGTGCCTTTACAAAGGTGAAACCGCCATCTCTTGCCCTGAGGGCACTGGCTATTTTCTTTCCCTTTTCAATGTCAGTTGTGTTGAGGTTCACGTTATATGCTATAAGAAAATCCCTGGCGCCAATTATGCTGGCCCCCGCATTCCCAACCACTGATGGCCCAAAATCCGGCCTCCACTTTTCCTGACCTATGGCTTCCTTAAGCTGTTCAAACTGAAAACTCTTACTTCTGATGTTCTCAAGGTTCTTTCTGGATTCAATGGCAGCTGCTTCTCCGTAGAGATATACCGGAATGCTCAGTTCATTTCCGACTCGTTTCCCAAGCTCTCTGGCCATTTCAACACATTCTTTCATGGTTACGCCTGAGACAGGAATGAATGGGATGACATCCGAAGCGCCAAATCTCGGATGTTCGCCAGAATGGTGATTGAGGTCTATAAGATCGGCTGCTTTCCTAATGCCCTGAAACGCTGCCTCGACTGCCATTGAAGCGTCGCTGAGAAATGTAACCACTGACCTGTTATGGTTCTCGTCCATTTCTGAGTCAAGCACCTTAACCGTGGGAACTGCAGCTATTGCAGCCACTATCTCATCAACTTTTTTCCTATCACGACCTTCACTGAAATTTGGAACGCACTCAACAAGGCTCATGGCTTACCATCGCTAACACCAATATTAATGTTTGAATTCCGCCATCTCTGAAAGTTCTGAACTTTAAGGGTTAAAATCTCCATTGAAGGGACAAGCTGAGCTATGCGTGAATTTCCTGTTCTGCACGACACTTAACATCTCCTGCGTACAGGATCAATAGATTTGCATTACACCAGTTTCATGACAAAAAGTTTAATATGATCCAACCTGGTACAAGCTTTGTTATCAGGTTTTGTACCTGACTGTTTCCTGACCTGGTGATGGAAAGATAAACAAAGGATTTAGGTACTGAAACGGAATGATAACGTTACCCGCAATAGGAGTTGAATAGATGATTTCAGAGCATGAGTATAAGATAAAAAGGATAGTCAAAAGAGACGGTACAGAGGTCGACTTTGACGTGACAAAGATTTCAAGGGCGATCTATAAGGCCATGCTCTCAGTAAAGGCAGGATCCATGAAGGAAGCTGACGAGGTTGCTGATAAGGTTGTCAGGGAAGTTGAGAAAGAGACGCTCAGGCCAACTGTGGAACAGATCCAGGACCACGTTGAACAGGTCCTCATGGCATCATCCAAGAAGGGAAACCGGTATAATGATGTAGCAAAAGCTTACATTCTTTACAGGGAAAAGAGAAGGACAATAAGGGAGGAGAAGGAAAGGATCGGAGTAAAAGATGATCTGAAACTCTCCATAAATGCAGTTAAGACCCTTGAGGCAAGATATTTGCTCAAGGATGAAGACGGTAAGATCATAGAGACACCAAGCCAGATGTTCCGCCGTGTGGCAAATCATGTTGGAATAGTGAATCTCCTTTATGATTACAGAACCTACCAGAAGACCAAGAAACTTCCTAAAAACGGCAGGATAATAGGCAACCTGGCGGCCACACAGATGGAGGTGCTTGAAAGGGCATTCGGCCATCTGAGCAAGGAGGGACAGATCTCGGGGACATTCCAGGAGTTTATGGAATTTGTCCAGACAAAGCCAACTTCCACTCCAGATGTAATTGAACAGTACTACAGTGTTATGACCAGGCTTGAATTTGTGCCAAACTCACCAACACTCATGAACGCCGGTGCAAGACTCGGACAGCTCTCAGCCTGCTTTGTACTGCCAGTTGGAGACAGCATCGAGGAGATCTTTGATGCCCTGAAATACCAGGCAATGATTCACAAATCCGGCGGTGGCACTGGATTCTCATTCTCAAGGCTCCGGGAGAAAGATGATCTTGTCGGTTCAACCAAGGGAGTTGCCTCAGGCCCGGTATCCTTCATGAAGATATTCGACATAACCACGGATGTGATAAAGCAGGGCGGCAAAAGAAGGGGTGCGAACATGGGCATTCTAAGATATGACCACCCGGACATAATGGAATTCATAATGAGCAAAGATTCCGAAAACACTGTGTTGAGCAACTTCAACATCTCTGTTGGCATGACAGATGAATTCTTTGAGAAGCTGGACGCTGATGAATATGTGGACTTGAGAAGCCCGAGAAGCGGGAAGATAGTAAGCCGCATCAAGGCAAGGAGCATGTGGGACACAATAATTAACAAGGCATGGCAGACAGCTGATCCGGGATTGATATTCCTTGATGAGATCAACAGAAAGAACCCGGTCAGGCACATAGCCGACATCGAAGCAACAAATCCATGCGGGGAGCAGCCGCTCATGCCCTACGAGCCATGCAACTTAGGCTCAATAAATCTTGGAAAATTCGTGAAGGATGGCTCCGTTGACTGGGATCACCTCAAAGAAGTCATAAGGATATCAACAAAATTCCTTGATGACGTAATTGATGCAAACAAATTTCCTGTGGAAAAAATAGAGAAGATGGCCAGGACAACAAGAAAGATAGGTCTTGGATACATGGGATTTGCCGATATGCTTGCTCTGCTGAACATACCATATAACAGCGGGGATGGCCTGGAGATGGGAGAAAGAGTCATGAGCTTCCTTGAAAAGGAATCGCATGCAGAATCTCATGAGCTGGCTGAGGAGCGCGGAGTATTCCCGGGATGGTACGGCTCCACACATGAAAGTGAGGGGATTACCATGAGAAACTCGACCACAACCACCATAGCGCCCACCGGTACGATCTCCATCATTGCCAACTGTTCGTCGTCCATTGAGCCTCTGTTTGCAATTGCCTTTGTCAGGCATGTCCTGAACGGCCAGGAGCTCATGGAGGTAAATCCCATATTCGAGCAGATGCTTAAGGACAGGAATCTGTACTCAGAGGACCTTATGCATGAGGTTGCAGTGACAGGAAACCTGCATGATATAGCTCTTCCTGATGACATTAAGAGAGTATTCGTAACCGCACACGAAATAGATCCGGAATGGCATGTGCTTATGCAGGCGACTTTCCAGAGATACTGTGATTCTGGCGTCTCAAAGACTATTAATCTGCCGTCAACCGCCACACCAGAGGATATCGCCAAGGCATACCTGATGGCACATGAGCTGCACTGCAAGGGCATAACTGTCTACAGAGACAGGAGCAAGACTGAGCAGGTTCTGTATTCAGGGACACAGGCTGCAAAGAAGACCAGAAATCCTGAACCCAAGAAACCTGAGGCAGAGAAGCAGACAATAGAACTCATGACAAAGGTTCCGGACAAATACCTGAAGCTGGAGGCAACGTTCGACCCAGCATGCCCTACCGGAAAATGTGATAAGTAATCACATTTTCTTGTTTACAATCTTTTTACGATCATACCATTTGCCATGCCGCCGCCCTCACATATTGCAATGAGGCCTGTTCTCTTGTTTTTTGCTTCCAGCGCATTGATCATGGTTGACAGTATTCTTGTGCCTGTGGCCCCAAGGGGATGGCCCACTGCAATTGCACCACCCATTACATTCAGGCGATCCAGTGGCACATTGAATTCCTCCTGCCATGCCATTACCACTGGAGCGAATGCTTCGTTGACCTCGAAAATGTCTACCTCAGATATGTCTATATCCGCCCTGGAAAGAACTTTCCTTGTAACAGGTATTGGCCCAGTAAGCATTGTTACAGGGTCTACACCCACAGCACCCATGGATATGATCTCAGCGCGGGGCTTCAGATTGTATCTATCCACGGCATCCTCTGAAGCAATGGCTGAAATGCTTGCCCCATCAGATATCTGGCTGGAATTTCCAGCAGTTATTAGAGTAAGGCCATGGAACGCCGGGGGAAGGGATTTCATCTTTTCCAGATCAGGGTTGATCCTGACGCCTTCATCATGGTCAAGTATTGTAACTACCTCGCCATCTCCACCGACGTCTGCCTGCACGGGCATGAGTTCATGGGCCACCAGGTCCCTGGAGGCAGCTGCCCTGATATGGCTCATGTAACTGAATTCGTCCAGCTCATCCCGTCGGAATCCATATTTTTTCGCAATGAGTTCAGCACCATAAGCCTGGCTGAACCATTCTTTATCCAGACCGTATCGGACAGCAAGGCCAAGGGTTATGGGGTTGCCATTGCTGTTAATGGTACTGCCCATGGGAACACGGGACATTGATTCAACGCCTCCGGCCATTATCAAATCTTCAGTTCCTGACATAACCGCCTGAGCAGCGAATGAGACTGCCTGAAGGCTTGAGCCGCACTGCCTGTCAATGGTAGTTCCGGGTACAGATTCAGGCAATCCGGCAGATAACCACGCATTCCTTGCAATATTGAATCCCTGATCACCTGCCTGGCTGACGCAACCAACAATAAAATCATCATAAGATTCCGGAGGCAGGCCTATCCTTGAAATCTCCCCCTTCAGCAGATTGCCAAGAAGATCCACGGGGTGTATTTCCCTGAGCGAACCGTTTCTCTTTCCTATGGGTGTTCTGATAGCATCCACAACATACGCTTTCCCGCGTGCCTTACTCATTTTTCCTCGCACCCCTATTCTGCCTGCAATAATCCTTTTTCCAAATATAATATGCTGGTTTTGCCGGAAACTCCATCAATCTGCCATTATGAGACATTTCATCCAACGTGCGAAATATGGTTAAATGTATATTAATTTCTTTGCCGCCGTATCATGGATGTAGCCTGATGCGCAGCACCTGCGGAAACAGTACGCAAAACCGGGCCAAAGCGTTAGAAGGGTAAGGCCCGGATGATATTCAACACAACAACTCGGATCTGGCGCAACTGGTGCATTACACTTACGCCAACCCGGAAGGCAAAAATAAATATTGCCTGACTCAATCGCCTACCTCCGGGCAGGGGTTGTCGAGATTGGTCAAAGGCGCCAGATTGAGGGTCTGGTTCCGTAGGGATACGTGGGTTCAAATCCCATCCCCTGCATTTGGCTTTGTTGATTTTCAATTGACTGACATCATATGATTGCTGCAGGCATGCCATAAAAGCAGTTGGCAAAGTGCTATTTCTGGCATTAAGGGTTGAACTGGAAAGTATCTTTTTGTTCCTGGGGCGATGGTTCAACACACCACTTTCCGAAAAGCGCGCCAAGCACATACCCGTAAATGGCAACTGAAACAAGACCGGCAGCGACTGTCAGAACATAATATGTGCTACCGTATTCAGTCCTGCTCAAAAAGCCCAGCAACACATCGAATAGAAGCCAGAGTATAATGCCGAAGGCCACTCCCTTTACCTTGTCATTTCTTCCTGGTATCCTGTGCACTGCCAGTCCGAATATTGCACCAAGTATGAGACCACCTATTATTCCCTCTATTATGAGCCCAACCGGTGCAATTGCCACCTCAGAATTGTAAAGTGACGAAGCCGAAAGGGTTATGCCGGCCGTTGAAAAATCCTTTGCATAAACACTAAGGGCTGACATTATGCTTGACTTATCAACAAAAAGGATGATCTCTGTAAGTACGGACAGCACCACTCCATAAAGTATGCCGGCTACTGCACCGGCCTTTGCTCCTGTTGTACCTCTTCCCATTGTAATCTGTGATATATAACATTCAAATCTATAAATATTATTCCATATCCATAAATTTTGAAACGGACTTTTATTCAGGCAAAGGCCCGTGAGACATGCAGGAATAATATACTGCAAATGTTAAAAATGTGATTTAAAATATATTCCGCTGCTGGAAAAAATGAATAAAAAGGGAAATGGATGATGCTTTTTATGGTGGAGCAGCCAGATGGCCGTTCAATGCCATGTATCCTATGACCAGCGCAAATATCGTTCCAATTCCAAGGATTATCCATTCAACATAATATATGGACTTCCTGGATCCTTCGGGCTTTATGTATGCTATTGGAGCCAGAAGTGCACCGATTCCATCGAAGAGATATAGCCCCATTGCTGTAATTAGGTTCTGCCCGGTCTCAAGCTTCAATTCCACTATGCTGTAAGCCCCAACCAGCACATAAATTCCCAGAAGAAGGTACAGCATCGGTATCATGCCCAGATGCATGTTCTTATATATCATAACGCCAGATGCCATAAGAAGAAGGCCAAACAGGAGCAGCGGATCGCCAAATAGCATGTTATAAGGTGTTCCAAAGCTTGTCATTGGCCATGCAAAAGACATGTAAAATCCGCTAATGAAGTCAAAGAGACCTATGGCCAGAGCCGGCGCTACAAGACTTTGTATCTGTTCTTCGTTCCCCCTTGCCTTGAAAAAGTAATAGAAGGCGCCGAGGAATGTTCCCATTGCAAGTCCAATCAGCATTACTGCCAATGGATCAACAAATGTCATTTTATCACCATGATAAAATTGGATGTTTAGAGTTAAACACTTAGCCTCAGATGTTAGATGCTGCATTTATTTATCGCATCATGTACCAAATTTGCCGAATATCGATGTTATATATGCCATTTCTGTCAAACCTTTAACCATCACGTAAAGTGCAAATTTAATACTATTTCTGCAATTCAAAGAATATGCTTGCTGTGTTTTCATTTTTCCTGAGAAAAAAATCCGGCCTTTCAGATTCAATTTTCATTACTAAGTTTGCTTGTGAACTGCCAATATTTTCAGGGGATGGGGAATCTGCCTGACAGGTTTGACAGCATTTCAACCGCAGAAAGCCTGAAACTTCTCAACTCAACTGAAGCGGGCCTTACCACAGATGAGGCAATAGAGCGTCAGAAAAAATATGGACGAAATCTAATTGAGGAGAAAAGTGAAAGCGGGTTCATAAAACTGCTAAGAAAATTCTGGGCACCTGTCCCGTGGATGCTTGAAATTACAGCAGTATTCACATTCCTGATTGGAAAGCAGCTTGATACCTATATAATAATCGCACTGCTGATATTCAACAGCATAGTAAGCTATTTTCAGGAATCAAAGGCAGACGACGCAGTAAGGATGCTCACAGAGAGGGTTAATGTCTCGGCCCGTGCCTTAAGGGACGGCAAATGGAATCTCATCCCAGCATCAGAACTTGTTCCCGGTGATATAGTCCATGTTAGAATGGGAGACATTGTGCCTGCTGACATCAAAATTGCCTCCGGAGAGATACTATCGGACCAATCTGCTCTTACAGGTGAATCTGAGCCAGTTCAGAGAGGCAGGGACGGAAGAATATATTCAGGTACAGTGGCAAGGGGAGGCGAGGTTACCGGCGTTGTTGTTGCAACAGGCAGCAGTACCTTCTTTGGAAGAACGGCTGAACTTGTCAGCAGGGCAAAGGCAGGTTCTCACCTGGAATCCCTCATACTTTCCATAGTGAAATACCTGGCAGCCATAGATGCTGCCCTGGTCATAGCCCTGATAGGATTTGCCATTGCCTATGGAGTATCTGTGCTTGATGCTTTACCATTTTCCCTTGTGGTTCTGATTGCCTCAATCCCGGTTGCCCTCCCGGCGACTTTCACCATTGCAACAGCATACGGTGCAGTGGATCTTTCCAGGAAAGGGGCCCTTGTCACCAGACTGAGCGCTGTAGAAGACGCTGCCTCAATGGATGCCATCTGTTTTGACAAGACCGGCACTCTGACACAGAACAGGATTTCAGTTGTTGATCCAGTTGCAATGGGATGTGATTCCGGTGACCTTATCAGATATGCCATGCTTGCTTCCGACGAGGCAAGCATGGATTCCATTGACATGGCGATACTTGCCTACGGAAAAGCCAACGGCATTGATACAAATGCCATTGAAAGAATCCGGTTCACTCCCTTCAGCCCTTCAACAAAGCGCACTGAAGCCACCGTACAGATCAATGGGTCTACAGTAACTGTCACAAAGGGTGCTCCGCATATCATAGCGAACCTGTGCCAACTCAATGATTCGCAGAACGTTATGTCAAGGGTGAGAGATCTGTCTATAAAGGGCTACAGGGCACTTGGTGTCGCTGTAATGAATGGTGATAGATGGGAGTTCTGCGGGATAATACCGCTTCATGATCCACCGAGGCCAGATTCTGCCAAACTTGTGGGGCAGCTCAGGGAACTTGGCGTCAAGGCGAGAATGGTAACGGGAGATTCGACAGCAATTGCAATGGAAATTGCCAGAGAGGTCGGAATAGGCGAAAGAATATGCAGAATGGCCGACCTCAAATCCGGATCTGCTAAGATCGATGACTGCGATTCCTTTGCTGAAGTATTTCCTGAGGATAAGTTCACCATAGTAACCATGCTGCAGAAAGAGGGCCACATTTCCGGCATGACCGGCGATGGAGTCAACGATGCGCCAGCCCTGAAGCAGGCAGAGGTTGGGATTGCTGTTGCATCGGCCACGGATGTTGCCAAGGCCTCCGCAAGCATAGTTCTGACGCACGAGGGAATTACTGACATAGTAAGTGCCGTGGAGGATGGAAGAAAAATTTTCCAGAGGATGCTGACTTACACTCTGAACAAGATAATAAAGACAATACAGGTTGCGCTCTTCCTCACTACATCATTTTTCATTTACCGCTTTTTTGTCACAACCCCATTTGACGTCATACTGCTGCTCTTCGCAAACGACTTTGTAACAATGTCAATAGCGACAGACAATGTAAGCTATTCAAAAAAACCAGAGAAGTGGAATGTAAGAGCACTTGTAGGCTCATCCATGAGCCTGGCGATTCTCATACTTGTTGAATCCTTCGCCATACTGGAAATCGGAATACTTCTTGGATTGAACACGAACCAGATACATACCTTTATCTTTGACATGCTGGTGTTTTCCGGGCAGTTCACTGTATACATGGTACGGTCAAGAAGAAGATTCTGGGATTCCAGACCAAGCAAGTGGCTATTGACTGCATCAGCTGCAGATATAGTGGCCATATCCATGATATCATGGCTTGGATTATTTGTTACTGCAATACCTGCAATGGATGTGGTGATCGTGCTTCTCCTCACTTTTATATCCATGGCCATTATAGATCTTGGGAAAAACGTCATATTCCGGCACTTTGGGATATGATTCCCTCCAACCCGCCCACTGGATGCAACAGCATGGGATTGGACCAGGTGGATCTCCTCAATTTTTTTCAAGACCTCATCGAACTATCAGGACAGAAACCGGAGAATCTGCAGAAACCCTTTCTGAAACTGAACCAAGCAATATCCCCCTGCGGAATCCGTGCTTTCTGTTGCCCATGACTATGAGGTCTCCATTGAACTCCTTTATTGTGTTTAGTATTGACGATACAGGTTCTCCCGACCTTACAATACCGTGAACCTTTTCCAGCCCATTGTTCCTCAGCGTCTTTGCAATCTCCTCAATTTTCTCCTTAGATTCCCTGACAATTGCATCATTCTGTTCCATTAATATTTCCGCAGCGCCTGCAGAATCGCCTATTGGCGCATAGACGGGCTTGACCACATTGAGCGGGTAGAGTGTCACTTCACTGTTCATCCCCACAAGCGCCGCCGCAAAATCAACGGCTTTCATGGACTCTTCTGAAAAATCAACTGCACAGATTATGCTTTTAACTTTTTGTTTTAAATCCATATATATCACCACGTGCCGATTTTGATCTCTCAAGATCGGACATGTTTCCATAACTAATGTGGTTATAAATTGTTACCCTGCAATGTTAGTTACATTCCGTAAAGCGCTCGCCTCATCCTTTCAAAGACAGAGTACAGGAAGACAAGTGATGAGACACCGGTTATGCCATGTTTCCTGGACCAGTCGATCTCCTTGACAAGGTAAGTAAGGTGGCGGCTTTTGTCCTCGTGCGGAGTATAATCTTCCCCGTTCATATAGCTCATTATGTTGTTGATTATTCTGTTTTTTTCACTGTACTGAATATATCCTAACCTGCTGCCCACTTCTACCATTTTTATGCCGGAAAGGTATGTGGCCTTCACCATTTCGGCCTTGGACATCCATTTTGTTTCATAGTTCAGGAAATCATCCCAGGATTTTCCATTTTCCAGTAGATTGTAATAGTCCATGATTTTTCTGCCGAATATGGTAAACCCGTACTTGTCTGGCATTTCATAAAACAGTGAGCCGGGATCAAGAAATGGCGCAAGGGGTGAAATAAATCCATATACCGGCATTTCTGCACTGCTGTAATTGCTGGATAAGTGTTCGGAATAAGTTGCGTCTCTCATTACGTCCACAGTAGTCTGGTAAGGCAGTCCTATGGAAAAATAGATGTCAAATTTCTTTGAGCCGTATTCCCGGGCAAGAGCTATTGATTTTTCAAGCTCATCGTTAGAGTAAAACCTGCCTGTGGCATTTCTTATCTTTATGTCAGAGGAATCCGGAGAAATCTCACATGAGAAATCGTTGATTTTGCTGGAAAAATACCGGAAATATTCTCTCCCAGGTGGCACGAAATATTCTGTAAGAAGTGGCATATCCAGCCCTCTTGCCTTGAATTCCGTGAGCAGTGCCTGATAGTACTTTTCACCGGTCTGGTTTATATCTCCTGCTATGAAGACGGGAGAGTTTATGGTCTCTTTCACTGATTCCAGTTCCTCTGCAATTCTCTCAGGTGATCTTTTTACAGGCGAGATTGGAAAATACCTGTTCTTGTATGCAAAATTTGAGCCGCCGCAAAATCCGCAGTTATACTGGCATCCTCTTTGAATCAGAGTCATTGCCACGGGGTTCTTTATCCATGCATAATAAGGCAGATGCCCGCGTATATCGTGATATTTGATTGAATTCCTTACCAGAATTTTGTAATTTATGAATACCTCGGCAGTGGGATTTTCGTCCTTCAGGGGAGGATTTCTCCTTATTTTCCCTCCATCTCTGTAGATCAGGTTCGGCACATTCTCAAGGCTGGTACCTTTCTCAACTGCAGTAAGGAGTTTTATAAGCTGTTTCTCCACAAAATCTCCAGCAAGTATGAAATCGACAGCATCATTGCTCTGCATTATGTCTTCTGCAAAATAAGAAGATGAAAACCCGCCAAAGAGAACCTTTCTGTCCGGGTGCAGTTTCTTGACAATCCTTGCTACATTGAAAGCTCCGTGCACGTGTGGAAGCCAGTGCAGATCGATGCCGTAGATTGCAGCA
>JAJZAW010000101.1 GCA_021799185.1 Thermoplasmata archaeon | reverse complement strand
AATTTATTTACTTTTATATTTATAATGTCACAAATATTTTATCCTGACATTTACATCCCTGTACCTGTTCTGAAGGTCCTTTATGTCGGAAATCAGATAGTGGAATCGTCTGTTTGACACAAGTATGGTGGAACTCATGCCTCTCACTCCCGCCTCAAACGCTGAATGTATGGATGCGTATTCAAGATCTGGCTTAATTCCGGATTTCCTGCAGATCACATAGGCTTCTTCTCCGATACTTCCCACCAGTGATCCGGATTCTCCCTGCGTTTCGTTGAGGATAGATTTGAAATCAAGAGTTTTGTCTATATTTTCAGCGTCAGGCAGCACAATCACAGAAACTGTCCCAATTTTAACACCTATTATGCCGTTAATGGATGTAACCGCAACAATATCGCCCTCTTCAGCATTGTTTCTTGCCCTGCCCGTGGCTCCCATGCCGGGCGGTGCAGAAGCGTACAGGTAGCCATTTTTCATATTAAGGCTCACCTCTTCTCCCGATATTATGCGCCCTGCAGCAATGGCCTCCCATGTTACAACGTCGTCAAGGCGTGCAATGCTTTGGGAGACAAAATCCCTCATGCTGGAAAGGCCCGTGTCAAGAAAATTGAATCCTTCCTTTGTAATGTTGCTATCTGAATCGATAAGGCCTTTGCCAGTCATAATTTTCATGTGGTACTGCACGCCCTGAACGGTTATTCCAATGCTTTTGGCAATGGCGGATGGCTTTTTTTCGCCGTCGAAAATCTGAAGCAGTATCATGATCTGCGTCAGGGTTCCCTGATCTGGAAGCATTTATGGGTATGCAAACATCAACATATTAGACTGATCTTCCATAAGCTGGTGAGCCAATGATTCAAAATGATCTCATAATCGCTGACATAGGCTTCGGTGAATACCAGGAGGTGCTTGAACTCCAGAGGCAGCTTAACAGCGCGAGGAATGATGGAGTTATTCCGGATGTACTCATTGCTGTGAGCCATCCGCATGTTTATACCATGGGAATCCACAAGAACGCCGATGAAATACTGGATCCGGATCTGAAGGTATTCCAGGTGGAAAGAGGAGGCTCAGCAACATATCACGGGCCAGGGCAGATTGTAATCTATTTCATGATAAATCTCAGGGATCGCAGCATGAATATCAGGGATCTCATTATTATGATAGAAGGCGCCGTTTCCCGCACCCTTAAGCACTATGGAATCTCATCGGAGGGGCGGCTGCATGGTGAAACCGGAGTCTGGGCTGGCAACAGGAAAATATGCTCTGTGGGCCTTGCCATAAATGGATTTTCAACTCTCCACGGAATTGCACTGAATGTCAATACGGATATGGCAAGATTCCAGGCCATTAAGCCATGCGGGATGACATCTGACATCATGACGAGCCTTGAGCGCGAAACGGGCCATTCTCAGGACGAAAAAGCAGTGAAGACTATTCTCATTAAAAATTTATCTGACTCCCTTGGAGTCAGAAAACCACTGACTTTGAACAGCATTGAAGAATTGAGGGAAATATTAATGGGCAATGGTCTGTGACTGCTCTCTTAGGAACTGGGGAAGATAGTAGTATGAACCTGTGCCCTTGCCACTGCTTCCACTGAGTTTCCAGCCAACGAAGGGCTGGGAGCCAACCATTGCACCTGTGCTGGCACCCCTGGTTCTGTTGGCATATATTACCCCAACATCCACGTTGTTGAAGTAATACTGGATTTCCTCATAGTCCTCCGTGAATATTCCACCTGTAAGCCCGTAGTCTGATTTGTTTATTTCATCAACCGCCTCCTTCAGGTCTTTCACCTTTATTATACCCAGGACAGGCAGGAAGAGTTCATTTTTTGCCAGGTAGGAATCCCTCTTAACATCCTTGAGAATTGTGGCTTCCACGTAGTAGCCAGGCCTGTCAAGTGCCTTGCCACCCACAATCACCTCACCATATTCCCTGAATTTGGGTTCAAGTGCCTTGAATTTCTCATAGGCCTCGCGGTTTACAACCGGGTTAACGAACGCTTCTTTTTTCCTGGGGTCTTCGGGGGGCACATTTTTGGCCCTTTCCTTCAGTTTCTCCACAAATCTGTCATAAACGGCCTCATGCACGTAGGCCAGTGACGTTGCGCTGCATTTTTGCCCTGAGAAGCCAAAAGCACCGCGGAATATCCCCTCAACTGCCTTATCAAGATCAGCCTTTGCGGTGACTATTACAGCATCTTTGCCGCCCATTTCCGTGATCACAGGCTTGGGCCTTTTTTCCTGGGCGCGGTGGTAAATGTCCATGCCAACCTCCCTGGAGCCGGTAAAGACAATACCTGATACAAGATCGCTTTCCACCACATATTTCCCTACCACCTTCCCAGATCCTGTGATAACGGCAAGCGCCTCCTTTGGAACGCCTGAATCATGCAATATTTTGACAGTCAGGTATGTTGATATTGGTATGTCGCTTGATGATTTCAACAACACAGCATTGCCCACAGTAAGTGGACCTGCAGTCATTCCCACTGTTATGGCATAAAAATTGAAGGGCGGTATTACGGCAAATACTCCATACGGTTTCATCACACTGAAACTCTCTTCGTTGTCGTATCCCTTTCCGCTTAGTTTATGGAAACCCTGATTCTCCACCATGTTAATGGCATAATACCTGAGAAAGTCGATTCCTTCGTCAACGTCTGCCATGGCCTCTGTTCTGTTCTTTCCGTTCTCATAAGCAAGAAGAGCTGAAATCAGATACTTCTGCTTAGAAATCTCATCAGCTGCCTTCAGCATGATCCTGGATCTCTCAAGGTAACCAACTTCATACCATTTTTTCCACGAGGAGTGAAGCATATTCAGGGCAGTGTTTATGGTCTCCGGTGAAGCCATCTGAAAAGTGGCAATTTCTTTCCCGTCTATGGGGCTAATGTCCTTTATCTTTTCCTTCTCTGTTATTTCCTTTCCAACCAGGTTAGGATACTCCTTATGCAGGTATTTTTCTGCCTCTTTGAGGGCTTCTTCATATAACCTGTGAAATTCCGATTCTTTGCCTGCCTTCTGCATCCTTACAAAGGTAATTTCATTCTGGAACATGATACTGAATAACGTCTACGTACTTTAAAAATTCTTAATCTCTGCAATGCGCAGACACTTCTTAAACATGAATTAGAATCGCCCTGAAAAATTAATTGACGTTGTAATGCGCATAACAGAGGGGGTGAACTTTTAAGCCCGGGAAGAATATGAGCGCCAATGGCAGAGGACAGCCATAAGAGCATGGTCATTCAACAGTTTGGAAACAGGGCTAAGGAATATGTTGAAAGCCGCGGCCATTCACAGGGATCGGATCTCAGAAGGATCATTGAATGGTCACATCCGGAAAAACACTGGAATGCACTTGATATAGCTACCGGAGGGGGGCATGTTGCCAGAAATCTTTCTCCCCACGTGAGCCTAGTAGTTGCTACTGATCTGACCAGGCGGATGCTCAATGCAGCCAGGGATGCCAATTTGAAAGCCGGTGCGGAAAATATAATTTATATGGCTGCGGACGCCGAGAATCTTCCTTTTCTCAATGAAACTTTTCATATGGCAACATGCCGCATTGCCCCGCATCATTTCACGAATAAGGATGCTTTTATCAGGGAAACCTCCAGAATACTGAAGAAGGATGGTATTTTCATAATGGTAGATAACGTTGTCCCGGCAGATCCTGAACTTGGAATATTCATGAACACGTTTGAAAGGATGAGGGACGCAACTCACGTTGAGTGTGCCCCAATTGAGAAATGGAGATCGATGATGGAGGGAAATGGACTGGAAATTCTGAAGGATGAAGCAGAAAAGAAGACATATCAATTCGCAGAATGGGTTGCAAGAACGGCAGAAGACCAGGAACAGATGCAGCTGACGGAGAACTTTATAAGGGAGATGCCAGAATATGCCAGGGACTATTTTCAGGTGAAAATTGAGGACAGCAGGGTTGTCAGCCTGAAAGTGGATCAATGGATGGTTATGGCCAGAAAAAAATAGTACCGGCCATTAATCAGAATCAGAAGGAGTTCAATCCGCGGTCAACGTTTATGCACTGTCCGTCGATCCCAAGGGACATTTCACTTGCCAGAAACACTGAAACCATTGCAATCTCAATTGGTTCCAGCTCTTTCCTTTCAGACAGCTTTGTGAAATTGAATGGAAATACCTTGTAATATGTGTCCTCCTTGCCAACCGATCCCGGCATCACGGCGTTTACCCTTATATTATACTGGCGGAGTGTTTCTGCAGATTTTCTTACAAGTTCCTCTATGGCTGACTTGGAAACATTGTAAGCCAGATCGTTCCCGTGGAAAATATACCTTGAGGCTCCAACCAGCACAATAGAGCCACCAGCGGATTTCATTGGCTGCGAAAATGCTCTGATAACCGACAGGTGCGATGTCAGGTTTGTATGGAGTATTCTTTCGAATTCGCTGACCTCTGGAAATTCACCCTTCAGCTTTTCCCATATCCCAACATTGGAAACAACAAAGTCTATTCCTCCGTAGTCTGCCATTATCCGGTCTCTTGCGGCAACGAGTTGCTTTTCGTCTGTAGCATCAGCCTTGTATGCCTTTATGGTGGAAGACGGCACAAGGCCGAACATATTACCGCTTCGTGAAACTATTGCCACTTTGGCTCCAAAGTTTATGAACATTCTTACGGTGGATATACCCTGACCAGGACCAACACCTATTATAACGGCAACTTTGCCCGCCATAGAATCTCTGATTAGATCTACCATGCCTGGTT
The DNA here is from genome assembly GCA_021799185.1 of Thermoplasmata archaeon. Taxonomy (GTDB): domain Archaea; phylum Thermoplasmatota; class Thermoplasmata; order Thermoplasmatales; family Thermoplasmataceae; genus UBA509. The sequence continues at coordinate 1,361 of JAJZAW010000101.1, read as the reverse complement.
ATTCATACATTATATTTAATACACATTCTGGTATAGCTAATTTTAAATGATAGCTTAAAAGAAAATTAATGTAAAAAAATCTTTTAAATTGAACTCGCGGTATCACACCGATACCTTTCCAGGCACCTTGGGGAAGGGATGAACATCCTCAATCCTTTCAAATCCGCAAATGTATCTCACAAGCCTCTCAATTCCAATACCAAATCCTGTTGAAAGCTCCAGGCCACCCCTGGCAAATTCCAGGAACCACTTGAATTGTTCATAGGTCTGTCCCTTTTTCTGAATCCTTTCCATAATCCTGTCCAGGTCAAACTCTCTCTCGCCTCCGGAAAGGGCTTCACAGTACCCTTCCGGATAAATAAGGTCCATATCATTAAGTATGCCAGGGAAAACATCACTTTCCCGATCGTAGAATTCCCTTTCCTTGAGAGGGATGTCTATGATCCAGAATGGCTCACTTGCTTTCTTCGAAAGGACTGATTCAAAGTCTGGCCCGTATTTCTCAAGGGCTTCTTCAAATTTATATCTCTTGAATGGACTTTCAGGAATGGATAGCCTCCTGCCTAGACCCTGAAGCTCCTTTGAATGATTATCTCTGACTTTTTTTATGGTGTGAATGAACAGTTCCTCACCAAGCTTTATGAGGTCTTCCCTTGTAGCCCCCTTAATTTCAAGGTCCAGCTGTGTAAACTCTAGAAGATGCCTGCCAGTTTTGGCTTTTTCAGGCATTTCAAGCCTTACGTTTGGTGAGAAGGTGAAAATCTTTGGAAACTTCTGAACAATTATCTGCTTGTGAAATATCATGCTTTTTGTCAGTGCATACCTTGTACCTTCGTACTGGAATGATGGATCATACACCGGATGGTTGAGCGGATCTGTGACTGTTGAGAAGATTACTGGAGGAATCTCTATAAATCCCCTATCTCTTAAAAACTCGCCCATTACCGCTCTTACCGTTGTGTTAACTTTCAGTGCCGCCTCAAGTTTTCTGTTGCTAAGATGCTCCATCAGTTCAGAAACTATTTCTGTTTCCATATAATGTCAATTTCGTATCATATAAGAACACTTGTCCACAGATTTGAACATTACGTTATTTGATGTCGCATATTGCATAATTGTATGGACATAATGTCTAATTTTATATAGTTCCATGTCATATGGAAGCATGGATGCAAAGGATCGCAGAATCTTTCAGTACCTGTTAGATCATGGAAGGGACAAAATATCAGATATTTCAAAGGAACTTGATATACCTCGTGTAACAGTATATGAAAGAATCCAGGGTATGGTAAAGGAAGGAATTATCAGAAAATTCACAATAGTCCCTGATTACAAGGCAATCGGCCTTCCGGTTGTTTCAT
>JAJZAW010000100.1 GCA_021799185.1 Thermoplasmata archaeon | reverse complement strand
CCACAAAATTCTGTCCAGCCGGCCTCTTGTCATATTTTATAAAATCCATTATTTTTGTCTTAACAAGTGGAATTTCCGGATAGTGAAGCACATGCCCCCTTGTGTCAGTCCTTATTCTGAAATTTGTTGAAGCCAGCCCAATGGACTGCTTCGTCATGGCAGCAGCCATCGTGATCCTTGGAGACGAGTTGTGTTCCGGATACGGGGTAACGGAAGCGGTAACGCCGAGAATAAGCGATGGGTCAACTTCAAGATGGGTATGATCCTCTGTTATGATTTTATGTGATTCAAAGGTGTTTCCGCACTGATCGCATCTCAATATTACTGATGAATCTGCTCCGGAGCCTTCCCCTGGATTGACCCAGGTGAGTTTGCTGCGGTAAAGATAAGCATCGCATCTTGGACATCTTTCTGGAAAATCATAGGCATAAACTGCAATATACAGATTCTCTTCCTCTTCTGCGTCCACAAACTCGAGGGCGCCGCGCCTAACAAGATCCTCAACGGCAAATTCACCATCATTTAGCTTGTTGAGCATATCGGTGTTGATCACTGTGTTGCCGTTCTTCAGAACGAGAAGAGGGCGCCTTATGCGTCCCCGATCGCAGTTTATTATGACTTCTTTGGTGGAACCGTCGTATCTCACGTTAACCTCATTGGAAAGCTTGCCTCTTCTCCTTTCATCCCTTATCCTCTGGGTAAGTTCCTCCGGATTCATGTGATATCCAATAAGATCGCCGTTCAGATAGACCCTGCCAGCATCAGGATTTTCACCTTCGACATCCTGAACTTCCATCCCTCTTAGCGTTTCCATCACAATAGTGGGATCAATGCCCTCTGTCACATTAATTATCAGAGCTGCATTCTTCACCAGTCCACAATTCTGTCCTTCCGGTGTTTCATTTGGGCATATTCTACCCCACTGTGTGGGGTGAAGGTCTCTTGCCTCGAAGTGTGGCTGTGACCTGGTCAAAGGTGATATTATCCTTCTCATGTGGCTGATGGTGCTGACATTTGAAACCCTGTCCAGAAGCTGTGACACTCCGGTTCTTCCGCCGATCCAGTTTCCAGTGGCCATGGCATGCAGAATTTTCTGGGTCATGAGGTCCTGCCTGACAGCAGGTTTCAGGCGTATCCCTTTCTTCCTGTTGTAAGTTCTCTCGAGCTGGTATTTCAGGTCCTTCATAACAGCCTGGAAAGCATTCCTGAACAGCTCATCCAGCAGATCCCCTGCCAGCTTTACCCTCTTGTTTGCTAGATGATCCTTATCATCCTCCTTTCTGATGCCCAGATGAAGCTCAAGAAGAGATCTTGCCATCCTGCCCAGATAGATAGCTTTCTTCATCCTATCCTCTGCGGAATCACCAAGGTGGGGGAGGAGTGACCTGTCAAGCATCTGAGAAACTTTCTTTTCCCTGAATTCCTTAGCCTGACCTGCTGCAAACCTCTTTTCAAGGTAAGCTATGGCATCCTCGTTGTTGTTAACGCCATTGGGCGGGAAAATCTTGGGATTTCTGGCCTCTTCAAGATTTGCATAGATAATTGGCTCCATCTCCTGTGCAGACGCTATTGCATTGTGAACGTCCACATCCTTTTCCATGCCAAGTGCCTTCATCAAAATTACAAGTGGTATGGCGCCGGCCACACTGGGAATGGAAACGCTGATGATGCCATCATTTCCCCTCTCCATCGAAGTCAGTGCCCTGAAGCCTGATTTCTGTGAGAATACCTTGGCAACTTCGACCTTTGCTTCGTATTTGTCTTCATACTCCACGAGGATTTTGTTTGGAGCCAGATCTTCCAGTGAAACTATGACCCTCTCTGAACCTCCAATGATAAAGTAGCCTCCGGAATCATCCGGGTCCTCGCCTACATACTGGAGTTTTTCACGTCTTGTGGCTTCAACCGGCCCATTATTTTTCTCTATGTACTGGTCAAGGTTGTTTCCTGTCAGTGTGCATACCCTTGACCTGACCATAACAGGTATGTCCCCTATTTTGATGTTTTCAGGCTCTCTTTCAACACCATCCTCAACAACTCTAACCCTGAGAGTTATGGGTGCCATGTAATTGAGGTCTCTCAGCCTTGCTTCTGTGGGTGTAATCTGGTTTGATGCTCCTGAAGCCTCTTTTATCTCCGGTTTATCTGCCCAGATAGTGGGTTCTCCAATATATCTCCCCTTTTCCCTGAGCCTTCCGAAATATACCTTTATCTCACGACCGCCAGTTTTACTTTGGTCAAGTACCATGACTCCCGGTTCATCATCGTCAGATACCTTTGTTTCATCCACTATCTGCTGCATTATGCTGTCAGGGTTCCCTACTGTAGCAATAAAATTGTTGTATGATTCAATCAGATGGCTTACGACACTTTCATTTTTGAAAAAATATTCAACCAATTCCTTCATTTGAAAACCTCACTGGTAATGACCCTATAATAAGTAGAGTATCCCATGGTAGGACTTTTTCTGACGATTCTGATAATCGTACCGGTGTCGAGCGGGCCATGAATCTCTTCCAGCGCCTTTATAGCGGGATCACTCCTGCTTATTTTTGGTAATAGGTCCTTAGCTATTTCTAACTCCTTTAAAACCTTATCTTCTTCACTTTTTGGAACCACGTGGTGTTCCGGTACCAGATCGTGCTGCAGCACATTGAACTTTCCCATTCCTTTTCACCCCATTTACGGGCCCGGGGGGGTTCGAACCCCCGACCACCTGGTTAAAAGCCAGATGCTCTACCTAGCTGAGCTACGGGCCCTTGACATCGATGCCTTCGTGAATATGGATTTTGCTTATAAATATTGGCAAAAGGAAGCGAGAAATAATCCTGGAAAAAATGTGGTTACCTCAGTCCCTTGATCGAGCAAGGAAGAAAGAGGCAAGTGCCGGTATGAAAAGCCAGAAGAGCCCAACCAGTATCACACTGACCAAGGTAATACCAACACTTGAGGCCGGATAGCCTGATCCGACGCCAAAGGCAGAGCCGTAAAATCCTGATCTTAGATAGATGACCAGCGACGGGAATGTGCTCGGTGATATTGTGTCAAGGGCAAGAGCCATGATCACACCGCTCTTTACTGCAGAATTAACATGTAGCGCATAAAGAATAATTGCCATCAAATCGCTCCAGAAGAGGACCATTACGAAGAACAGCCCTATACCAGTTCCAAGAATTCCCCCCTGTGACTTCAGGAACTGAGAAACAATGTATATCAACCCAGAAAATGCAATAGCTTCAACCAGATAGCCACCAAGGATGCTGAAAAAGTAAGACGAAGATAAAAGCGAGCCGGTGTATCTGTAAATTACGAGATCGGATAGCGCCTCGGCCATAATCAAGGCAATAAGGAAACTCATTGCCCCTCCAAGGAATCTTGACAGGAAGATACGCCCCTTTGTTACAGGTCTTGTAATTATTGATTCCAGAACCCCAGAAGCCTTATCCTTGCCGTAATAGAAGTATGCTGAGAAAATACCAAGTATGGGTATCAGGAATTCATACGGGACCTGTAAAATGGCTTCCAGTAGTGCTCCTGAAGAAGTTGCACTATATAATGTTGCGGAGGGGAGCATAACCAGCGGCTGTGCGCCCCCGGAAGGCGGAAAAAGCTCAACAACCACGTTCATTTCGTTGGCAGAGGCATTAAGGGGAAGCGTGAATACTTTATTGTAAAACCCACCGATGGTTCCAAACTTAAGCATTTCCTTTGACGGGATCGGGAGACTGATGCTGCTGGTGTTCTGTACATAATAATATAATGTGCCAGATGGCATTGCAGAACCGTTGGCAGAAGCATAGTATATCTCTATACCACTGATGGTAGCACTGGAGGGGTTCGCTACCTTTCCAATAAAATAAACAGACAGGTTATTGGTGCTCTGCCATGAATACATATTTGGAAGGATACCACTTTGGCTTTCATTTTTCTTCAGTATTGAAATTGAAGATTCAAAGGTTGTATTAATGCCTGAAATGTATGATGAAAAGTACCCGTATGTTGTGAAGTTGCCTTCGGTTAAAGCTACGGTAGTATTGAAATATCCATGACCATTAGTTGTTCCAGAAATATTGTACATTTGTGTACTGGCTGTTTCATTGATCAAACTTGAATCTAATTTGAGACCTGACACCGGCTGTCCATATCCATTTGCCACGAAATCCGTAACGTTATATCCATACGCAGTCTTGAAAACGGCAGGGTAAACATATGCTTCTGAATTTGGCGGCACAGAGCTTACAGAACTCACTGAAACTGCGGCATACGATATACCAACTGTTGCCAGCACAATGAGCACAATCATTGTTATTGTGAATTTGCCGGTTAAGGTCCTCCTCAGGTCGTATATGAAATCCCTCATTTTCCGCTTCCCACCAGTTCAAGGAAATAATCCTCAAGCCCCTCACTTTCCGTCGAAATGGATATTACCCGATAACCTGCCTTGAAAAGGGTCTCTGAAACCTTGTAAACCTCGCCTGATGGGATATTGAGGTTGCGCAGAACGATCTCATTGCCGCTTTTCTCTGGAATTCCATACTGCCCAAGCATTGAAATGGCATTTTCGTCAACCTTTTGAAGCACTATTTTTAACGATATCTCGCCAAGATTGCTGAGGTCGGATCTCTCTATGACCTTCACTATCTCTCCACGTTTAATTACTGCAATCCTATCTGCAACATTTTCCAGTTCTGAAAGTATGTGAGAAGAAAGAAAAACTGCCTTGCCATCTTTCCTGAGGGACAGCATGAAGTCCCTCATATTTTTAACACCTTCCGGGTCAAGGCCATTCAGTGTCTCATCAAACAGGAAATTATCTGGATCGCCCATCATGGCAGCAGCTATGGAAAAACGCTTCTTCATACCCTGGGAATAATCCTTGAGAGGTCTTCTGCGTGCATCCCATATATTGAATTTCTTCAGGAGAGTTTCGGCCCTTGCCTCAGCCTCCTTGGGTGGAATCCCGTAAAAGCCTGCATAATATTTCAAAAGCTGGACGGACTTACCTGTAGGTTCAAAATTCGGAAGTTCTGGGACCCATCCAATGTGTTTTGAGGCTGCAACTTTCTCCTTTACAATATCTTTTCCGTTCACGAGAACCTTACCACTGGTTGGAAAGATTATACCGCTGACTATGCGTATTGTTGTAGTTTTTCCGGCCCCATTCAGGCCCGCAAACCCCATTATTTCACCGTCATTTATCTCAAGGTCAAGGTTTTTAACTGCTGGTGGCTGGTTTCTGGAAAACTGTTTAGTCAGATGGGTAATATGGATCATTTTCATACAATGTTTTCGAAGAATATAAAATTTGACATAAAATATAACAGATTTCTAATATCCTGATTATTATATCTTCAATGATGACTGGAAAACTCATAATACCAATGATTACACCATTCAGGGAAAACCACCTTGATAGAGAAGCACTTGACGCTTTTGCCAGGTACGCTGCTGATAATCGATTCAGCGGCCTTTTTGCTGGCAGTTCCACTGGTGGTATGGCTTCTCTTTCCTTCGAACAGCATCAGGAATTTCTTCAGTGGGCTATTGAATCCAATCAGGGATTGGATATGTTTGCCGGAATAACACGAAGCAGCCTAGTGGAAACTCTTGACATGGGAAAGATAGCAGCGGATTTGGGATACAAGAAACTTGTTGCCATTAACCCTTACTATCACAAGTACAGCCAGGAATCAATTACAAGATTCTATGACTCCATTCTGGATGCGTTTGATCTGGACGTTTACGCTTACAATAACCCGTCGCTGAGCGGAACAGAGATACTGCCCGAGACAGTTGTCAGAATCCGGACCGAGCATGACAATTTGAAGGGCATAAAGGATAGTGGGAATAATTTAGAAAAATTCTCTGATTTCCTTAAGATTCCAGGGCTTGAAGTATTTCAAGGGAAGGATGCATTGCTCCTTGATTCCCTGAAAATGGGGGCCTATGGAGGGGTATGCTCATCTTCAAATTTCTGCCTGAACACGCTCAAGATCGCACAGGGATCCCGCGATGCTGCCAGCCTACAGGAAAAGACAGTGCGTTTGATGGCACTTATTGCAAAATATGAAACACCAGGAATTCAGAATTATCTCTTCAGAAAACTCATAATGAAAGAGAAATCACCCAGGCATTATGTGAATATGCCATTCGGTGACATAACCGGGCCACCATCCGCTGAACAGATTCAT
>JAJZAW010000006.1 GCA_021799185.1 Thermoplasmata archaeon | reverse complement strand
CCCTTTCCACATTCTTCGAGGATTCAAATTCCAAGATACCCACCACGGTAAACGATGCTGCGGAACTGGCCAGGATATACCGGTTCACAGTCATGGGGGGCACTGAGCCCGGGCATACAACCGATACCGTTTCAACGCTTCTTGCTGAAAGGATCAATGCGCGCATAATGATCAATGCAACTTCCGTGGATGGAGTTTATACAGATGACCCGAAAAAGCACAGCGACGCCAGGAAAATACCGTCGCTGACTTATGATGAGGCCATAGCCCTGGCAATAGGCAAATCCATAGGGGCCGGACCAAATGTGTTCATGGACCTGACGGCCCTCAACATTGCCAAGAGGTCCGGGATACGCATATATGTCACCAGGGGAACGGAGCTTTCAGAATATGGAAACATTATAAAAAACAAAAAAACTTCAGGATCAGTTATAGGGTAATTCATACGCATCCTTCGGCTGATGTTGAGCCTTGCCACATCAAAGAAACCCGCAATGGATTTCACTGCTTAAACCGAAGCTTCTTTAAATTTTCATTATGAATTGAACTTACAGGGACGCTGCCCTGAGATCATTCTGCAGCACCGGATAATCCATTTCCCTTCCGTTCACGTCCCGGTATGCCTCCCCTATGGATTTTGTTATGTCATCCATCTGCCTGTGCTTTTCCTGCATTGACAGGTCTGAAAGCCCTTCTTTTCTCGAAATCTCCATGTAATTTGAGTCTTCGGATTCAATTATTGGAGTGAGGATTATTGCGTCGTCCTTATCAAGGGCAAGCTGCGAAATGATATTTGCAGTGGCCTCTACATGATCCTTGCTGTATTTTTTCCCGCCGATGCCAGCCATTACCACTATTGTAACTCCTATTCCATGATCCTTTATATTATTGACAAGGTTCATCGTTTCCGTAACATTGATGTGTTTGTTAAAAAGCCTTATGACTTTATAGCTGCCGCTTTCCAGGAACACATAGACCCGGTTGAGCCCGTGATCCTTCAGATCCCGGTAATTGATCATGTTTTTCTTCTTCGGCGTTGTGAAAATGTCAAATGCAGTAAAAACCGGGAGGTTTATCTCTTCCCTGATCCTGTCAAGCACCTGGAGGAGCATCTTCTGGTCGATATCAAGCGCATTGACGTCCCCCAGAAACACTGATTTGCGGCTGGAAATGCCCGCCCCGTAGCCATCCCTGACTGCCTTCAGGTGGCTTATGAATTCCTCCATTGATCTGGTTTTGTAATCCCTTGACTCATAGCCCCTGCAGAGAGTGCACAGATTCCAGCTGCATCCGGACGTCACCTCAAGGTACAGCGCTGCGGATTGATCAGGTGGGACCACCGGGATGGCAGAATACAGCGAAATAAGGGCTTTTGAATCAGCTTCACACCATTGGGGATTCCGGGATGCCACCTTCCCGGCAATATCTGCATTGTGGGCAATGTTGCCGGCACTGATCGCCTCCCTGGCCAGCCCATAGGAAAATTCCAGAATGGATGTTGCCTCTGCCAGTCCCACAGCTTCAACGGAGCCTGTGCCCCCGTTCCCAATCATGTAGAAGGCGTTTGCGATTGTTCTGCGATATGTATTGCCATTCCTTGTGCATGATATCAGCCTGCCTTCATAATCGAAACTTGCGGATTCTGCCTTTTCTCTTGAAAATGTTGCCACGCCATCTTTAACGCTGAAATTTATGGAGCTGCTGGGGCCGGTCATCATTCAAATCTCACCGTCACCAGATCACTGAACTTATGTATAAATTTCTTCACACTGGATTACTCCAATATAAATTATATGCGTCATCCCGTAACCTTACAGGAGGAATGCCTTAAACATTGCACTGGAATTGATTAAAAATGCCTGTAAGATCCAGATGAACAAAATAAAACTGCAACAATGCTCCTGCCCATTATAGTGCCAGGGCAGAACTGACTGGAATGGGAATGCTGGATTTAATCCCTTATCTCCTTCTCCGCAAGATATGCAGTAAGCAGTAGTAGCCCTGCTGCCAGTGCTGCGAGGGCGCCAAGCCATCTTCCAACCTGCATCCACTGTGAAGCAGTCAGGTTGCCGTTTATTATAACCATCCTGATGGATTCAGCAGACCATGAAACAGGGTTATACTGGGCTATGTCGGCGAGCCAGTTGGCCATCATCTCCTTTGAAAACATTGCAAAGCTCACAAACATCAGTGGAAGATTGACAAGATTTACAATTCCGAAGATGGATTGCATATTGGTCATCCTTGTGGCTATGACGCTGAATATTGATGAGAAAATGAAAGCTACCAGAATGATGGCTGTGGCAAGCACAAGAACGTCCAGTACTGTGAAACCGTGGACAAATTTCAGGCCGTTCGGTATGAGGTAGGCCGCAATAACCAGAATGACCACCTGTGGCATGATCCTGATGACTGAAGAGATTATTTTTGAAAAGACTATGGAGCTTCTCCTTATTGGAGAAGAAAGGAATCGCCCCATGGGGCCAAGCCTCCGGTCAAAAATGATCTGTGTACCGGCAAACATGGCAGTGAAGAGCCCCATTGTGGTCAGGACTCCACCAACGATGTATGTGATATAGTTGGGGGCGCCTGAAAGAAGTGGAGATCCGCTGGCGGATGGGAAGAATTTTGTAATGTCAAATGCGCTGCCGAAGAGCGCTATCCAGAAGATGGGCTGAATCAGGCCAGTGAAGAAGAATGTTGGATTCCTGATCCATTTCTTCAGTTCCCTCACTGTAAGGGGCCACAATCCACTCATGTTCTCGCCCTCCTCAGATTCATGGCCATTTTTCTGGCATCAGCCCCTCCCTCATCATCCCTTATGGATCTTCCGGTGTACTCCAGGAAGACCTCATCCAGAGAAGGCTTCTCAACCGTGAGCTTCACTGTGGAGAGTTCATGGCTGGAAATATAATTAATAACCCTTGGCAGGGCTTCGTCCGCATTTGCCACCTTGATTCTCACGGCATTTGGTCCTGCATCGGCTACTTCAATCACATCCGGCATTGTTTTCATGATATCCACTCCCTTCTGATCGGACAGGGTCAGGTTTATGATATCGCCCTTGAGCGATCCTTTCAGTTCGGCAGGTGTACCGGTTATGAGCACTTTGCCATGATCAATTATGGAGACCCTGTCTGCAAGTGCATCTATCTCCTCGAGGTAATGTGATGTGAGAATTATTGTAACTCCAAGTTTTTTCTGAATGTCCCTGACGTAATTCCACATCTGCGTCCTGGTCTGAATGTCGAGCCCAAGCGTTGGCTCGTCAAGAAAAAGGACCCTTGGATCATGAACAAGGCCTATGATCAGTTCCAGGCGTTTTCGCATCCCTCCGGAATAAGTTCTGACAAGCCTGTCAGCCGCATCCTCAAGATCCACAAGTTTCAGAAGATTCTCAACGTTTTCCCGTGCCTTGGCCCTAGGCACATCATAGAACTGGGATACCATCATGATATTCTCCCTGCCTGTTAGGTCTTCGTCCGCGGTGAAATCCTGCGGAACGACTCCAATAACCCTCCTGACCTCCAGGGATTTCTTCACAATGTCAAAACCAGCCACTATGGCCGTTCCCTTTGTTGGAGCTATTCTTGTAATCAGCATATTTATTGTTGTGGTCTTCCCTGCCCCGTTTGGACCTGCCAGGCCATATATTTCTCCCTCATTGATTGACAGATTCAGATCTGCCACAGCCCTGGTATGGCCGCCATAAATTTTTGTGAGATTCCTGGTCTCTATTATGGTTGTCAACTCACTTCACCTTCCTCAGATCACTGGTGATTTTCAAAATCCTCTCCGCTGTTGATGCAATTCTGTCAAGGTATGGAAGCGCCGATTCTTTCTCCTCTTCCAGATAGTCAGCGTAACCTTCAAGATCATTGATCAGCCGTTCCATTGGAATGCTCTGTGACGCCTGGCCAGGCCCTGTGCCGGTTTCAGTCCTTCCGGCATCCGTGAGCTCATACCTCAGATCAGGGAGCCTCTTTATCAGCCCCTCCTTTTCAAGATTGCCAAGCAAAGGGTATATGGTTCCGGGACTGGGCCGCCACCATCCCATGGTCTCTGTCTGAATCCTGTCCATGATTTCTGAACCTTTCATTGGGCCCCTGGTGAGCAGCCAAAGAACGTAGTATCGCATGCCACCATGCCTTCTGAAGGATCTTGCGAACGTGAATGCCGACGTATCATCGGACGAGAAATTGTGTGATTTGTCACCGGCGTTACTGTCCCCCAAGTTATATCGAAATCGATATCGAAATTATATATTTAAATACTATGGGCAGGTTAAAATCCACTTACCAGGCACATTATATGGCCCCATATTATTCCATGTTGGAGAAAGCACAGTACTCCCCAGGGGAGCATGCGCACAGGGGCAATTTTCATTCAGCCACACTATGAGTTGAATGCTGCGCTCAAACAGAAATTGGTTATCAGTATCCCAGCATGATGGCATTGCACGCAGGGAACAGAAAGATGTGGTGAAAACTCACAGGGAGAAATCACCGATCAGTTCCAGCTTATCCTTTCTCTTGAGGCTCACATAAATGGTAAGCGCAATTATTGCAACGACCCATACAAGTGCCCCGTAAACCCCATAGATGTATGGGGCACTTAAATTGAAATAAACGGCAACAAATATGGCGAACACAAGTGTAACTGTTGAGATGGCAGGAATGAGAATATGCTTTACAATGCTTACTTTCTTATTGTTCTTTTTAAGGAACCTGTAAAGAGAAGTGTTGGTAAGTATATGTATCATGTATGATATGGGGCTCTCCAGGATCAGCAGGAACAGTGAGGCATACGTCAGGGCATTGAACGGCTGATTGGGATAGAGCCTTTCAAAAACAAGGCCTGCTGAGATCACCACAACAAGGGATATGGCTGCCACAATAAGTATTGCGATCTTAGGCACTCCGGTGCGGTGATCAAGGTCAGATATGCTTTTATGTATAACATTTTCCCTGGAGAGAGAAAACAGAACCCTGCTTGCATTTGTACCCAGTGATACCGTGGCTGTGAAATAAGAGTTGGCAACAAGAACTATCATCAGGATCATTATGAGGGGGCTGAGAATTCCAAAATCATGCTGGTATATGAGCAGAACAGGGTAAGGCGTGGAGGTTCCGAATGAACTCATGTTCAGATGGCCCCATGCTATTACCTGCGAATACGCAGAAAGAATAATTGTTACCCCCAGTATTGCAATGGTGGCAAGTATGGCTATTGGAACATTTCTTTTGGGCCTGCTGGTTTCTTCAGCAATGGGCAGGGCACCGCCGATGCCAACGAAAGTGCCTATGGCATAGATCATCATTGTACTGACAAGCAGTGGATCATTGCCCACAGGCGCCGGCGTAAAGGGTGCTGATGAAAGTGCACCGTGAAACCTGAAGAGAAGCGCCACAGACGTTACGATGAAGAATGTCACTTCTATTATAATGGCATAAAAAACATACTTCAGGGACGGCTTTATTCCGGCATAAATAAGTGCCGTCACAAATACAGTGAAGGCCACGATTATTGGTATCCACAGATAGTTTGAGAATGGAAGTGCAACGCCGAGCTCAGGAAGTATGCCATAGATGAAGCCAATGAATCCAAGCAGACCGAATCCTGTAAAGCTGAGCATCTGGTAAGTTACATAGGATATTGCGGTGAAATAGCCCGCTGAACTCGCGAGGCCCCTTGACACAAATGTATAGTATCCTCCAGAACTGGAAATTTCCTTTGAGAATTCATACATTGAGAAACTCATAAGCCCGTATACCACAAGGGATAGCAGCAGAACAAGCGGAATGGCAAACGCCCCATTCGGATACCTGCTGCCATATGTGAAATACATCAGAGCTGCGGTGGAAGTTACATACAAAACGATTGTCCCTGCAGGAGCGTTTAAAGCTACAGCCTGTGAAATGGCGTGCCTCAGGCCAAGCTGATCTCTCTTCAAGTGCTTCAGAACTGTCCCGGTCTCTTGCACTTTTGGGTTTATGGTTGCTGGATATTTGAAAGTATGTTTCACGGCAGCAAAATATAGTCGATATGATATACTAATAACTGCATGGTACAGTATATATTATAAAGAGGGATTAATTCAGCTTCCCTGAGATAAGCGTATACAGAATCTGCCATGAAAATCAGTGCCATTTTCACTGGGAAAATGAAAATTCATGTCAGACATACTTCGATAGCCCTTATTTGACACATTTCAGCTAGAAAAAGCTTAATTAATCGATACCCATATTAAATTATAATGCCAGTGGTAAAGGATAATTTTGATAGACCTGTTTACAGCATGAGGATACAGGTTAACACCACGTGCAATTTCAAGTGCTTTTTCTGCCACATGGAAGGCACAGGCGTGCACTCTGAATTCATGTCCCCTGAGGAAATAGAGAAGGTTGTTGAAACCGCACACAGATGGGGCGTGAACAAAATCAAGCTGACAGGTGGGGAACCAACCCTGAGGCGTGATATCGTAGATATCATAAGGAGGATAAGGAAGCACGTTACCGGAAACATCTCCATGACCACCAACGGCATTATGCTCTCCAGGATTGCTATGGATCTCAAGGAAGCAGGACTTGACCGGGTAAATATTTCACTGCATTCAATGGACAGGGACAAGTTCGAATTCATTACGGGAGTGGACGCAATTGACACGGTTATTGAAGGCATAAGGGCGGCCCATACTGCTGGCCTTTCTCCGGTCAAGGTCAATTTTGTGGTGCTGAAGGGGCTGAATGTGGACCAGATTCCTGGAATGATGGAGCTTGCGGCAAGAGAAAACTTTGTCCTGCAGCTCATTGAGTTTGAAACAACCAGGGAACTTGAAAACTCGGAAGAATTCCGGAAATACCATATGCCGCTTGATGACATCGAGAGGGGAATGGCGGACAGATCCGTACGGATTGAATTCAATGATCTTCATCACAGGCCAAAATATCTCGTGCCTGTTGATGGCAAGTTTGCAGAGGTGGAGTTCGTCAAGCCAATGCGGAATGCTGAGTTCTGCTCAAACTGCACCAGAATCAGACTCACGTCAACTGGAATGCTGAAGCCATGCCTAATGAGGAGCGACAATTACAGGAACATGATTTCTCCCCTGAGAAATGGGGAATCCCAGGATAAACTGGACAGCATTTTTATCTCTTCCGTCAAGGACAGGGAACCATACTGGAAAAAGGAAGATGAGGATGAGATTAAAAATCAGATATTTCGGATCAGCAAGCGATGATGCCGGAACTGCTGAGGAAACCATCGAAATCCCTGACGGTTCGGGCATAAGCACGGTTCATGCCCGGATCGCTGAAATGCATCCCGCAATCGGGAAGAGATGGCACAACCTTCTGATTGCAGTGAACCAGTCCTATGTATCCGGAGACCCCAAATTGGGAAATGGCGATGAGATAGCCATATTTCCCGCAGTCAGTGGTGGATAGCTGTCAAACAGTGATCCGCTCCGGGGCTGAATAGACGTTGAAGCTTCTGCCGCGCACAAAGCCCAGCAGCGTTATTCCAAGAGTTTCGCATGTTTCTACTGCCAGGCTGGATGGGGCGGATATGGAACTTATTATGGGGATGCCGGCAACTGCAGCCTTCTCCACAATTTCGAAGCCCGCACGCCCGCTTACCTGCAGGATCGCACTGTCCAACGTTCTGCCCTTCATGAGGGAATAGCCAATGACCTTGTCAACCGCATTATGGCGCCCAACGTCCTCGGCAGAGCAGACTGCCGAACCTTCACTTGTAAAGAGGCCTGCAGCGTGTATGCCCCCTGTGCTGGAAAATATCCCCTGTGTTTCCCAGAGGGCATCTGGAAGAGAAGCTATGGTTGATGCACTTACCCTGATGCCTGAACGCTGTATCCTCCCTGTTCTCATGTATACCATGTCTATGCTCCCCTTTCCGCAGATGCCACAGGAAGAATTGATATACCTCCTTCCCGGCATCATATCCGGCTGAATTTTCAGGTCTTCCGCGAGATTCACACTTATGCTGTTGCTGCGGCATACGCCGTCACTACCTATGCCCTCCATGGATGATATGTCCGCATAACTGCTGATTATGCCCTCAGTGAAAAGGAATCCAACTGCAAGGCAGTCATCCATCACAGGAGTTCGCATAATTATGCCGGCATTCATCTTATGCCCATGGACATCCATGACCGTTATTTCCAGAGGCTCTTCAACCGTCACGGTGTCTGTGAACGGAGCAACCCCCTTTCCTGCTGTAATCCTGAGGGCTTTTGCACCGGCCACGCCAGAGTACGAAACGTCCGCCATCACTTATTCTTCCTTCCCTCAGTGAAACCCTTTGCCATTGACAGGAGAATCCTGATTCCTGCACTGACATCAGGGTCCTTGAGCTGTGAACCTATCTTCAGCAGCCCCAGCGGACCCTCTGCCTTCAGGCGGTCAGCGTCTTCCACAGATCGTGCAGCATTCTCCATGAATGGCCTCAGCCTCTCCGGATCAACGCGGGAAAGTACCGTGTAAATGGAAAGCAGATTCCTGATGAAGCGCATGTTGCTCTGGCTTGTGGCTTCCTCCACAACCACATCTGTGATTCCCCGGTAATTTTCCACCAGGGATTTCAGGAAGGAGATCATGCCGCTCCTGTTTGCTGCTGCCACGAGATCAAGAACAGCAGAAATATCCTCCATATGGCCTGCCATTTCCTCCATAACCGCTTCAGGAGAAACTGTCTCTGCGTTGCCATTTTCTTCAATTTTCTCAATCATCTTTGCCATTTTATCACTCCGTAGTCAATTTTTCGTAATCTGCCCTGGCCCACTTTTTCTCCACAAGGACACCCTTTTGGGGATTGCCGGAGAAATTCCTCGGGTTTGATGCAGGGAGAGGCGAGGGTCCCCTCTTCCCTGGCAGCTTTTCAATCCTTACAGGAAGCTCTTTGTATGCGGGTGTATGGGCAGTGCTGTCCATATACCTGCTGGTGAGCCTGTTTATTGCGGAATCTCCGGACGAATTCATTGGCATATACATTTCCTTTCCCGAAACACGATCTGATACCAGAGCCGTAACCCGTAGCTTTCCCCATTTGGAAATGACCCTTATGCTGTCTCCCGTATCGATGCCACGCTCCTTTGCAAGTTCAGGCGAAATTTCAATGAATGTGCCGGGAACCTTTTCACGTATGCCTGGTGTTTTATATGTTTCATTTCCTTCATGGAAATGCTCCATCAGCCTGCCGTTGTTAAGATGCAGATCATATTCCTCATCCAGTGACAGGGGAGGTGTGTACTCCAGCGGATAAAATCTGGCCTTTCCGTCCGGAAAGTGAAATTCCTTTTCATAAAGAAATTGGGAATCTGAGCCATCAGGAGAAACTGGCCACTGCTGGCTGGCAAATCCCTCCAGGCGATCATATCTGACTCCTGAAAACATTGGCGAGAGAGATGCTGCTTCATCCATAATCTGGGAAGGATGGGAATAATTCCATTCTGCCCCCAGCCTGCGGGCCATATCCTGTACAATAATCCAGGCAGGCCTTGTGCCCTCAAGTGGCTTCATAACTTCATAAATGCGCTGAATCCTTCTCTCTGTATTAACGAATGTGCCCTCCTTTTCCAGGCTTGCTGATGCGGGAAGCACAACATCAGCGTACTTTGCAGTTTCGGACAGAAAGAGATCTTCAACAACGAGAAAATCAAGTTTCTCCAGCTGCTGCTGGATAAAATTTGAATCTGATCCTGTCTCAAGAAGCTCCTCGCCGATAACATACATGGCTTTGATCTTGCCATCCCTTGCACCTTCCAGGCAGGTGTTGTTATCCATCCCAGGTTTTTCAGGAATGCTGCATTTCCAAGCCTGTTCAAATTTCTTTCTTATGGCTGGATCTGAAACACTCTGGTATCCTGGAAAATAGGCGCTCATTGCACCGAAATCGCTGGCACCCTGAACGTTGTTATGCCCCCTAAGTGGATATGCGCCTGTCCCTCTCCTGCCATAATTTCCGGTGACAAGCAGAAGATTTGAGATTGCCGTGGAAGCATCGCTCCCCATCTGATGCTGCGTTATGCCCATTGCCCATAGAATCACGACGTTCTTAGACGAGTGAATTGTCTCTGCAACCCTTATGAGATCAGATTTCTCTATTCCGGTGATCTGTTCAGCAAATTCAAGGGTGAACGCCTGCAGGCTCCTCCGGTATTCATCGAAGCCGGTTGTTCTCTGAGCTATAAAATCTTCGTCTTCCCATCCCTGATCAATTATGTACTTCGTTACTGCACTCAGCCATACAAGATCGGTGCCGGGATTGGGATGTATGAATATATCAGCCCTGCGTGCCATTTCGTGCTTTCTCAGGTCTGAGACTATGAGCTTCTGCCCATTAAGCTTGTGTGCCCTCTTCACACGCGTGGCCAGGACAGGGTGCGATTCGGCTGTATTTGTTCCCACTGCTATGACAAGGTCCGCCATGTATATATCCTGAATGGAGCCGGCATCGCCCCCATATCCAACTGTTCTCCAGAGGCCAGTAGTTGCGGGAGCCTGGCAGAATCTGGAACTGTTGTCAACGTTGTTTGTGCTGAATACCTGCCTGGCCAGTTTCTGTACAAGGTAAGCCTCCTCGTTTGTCCCCTTTGATGAGGCTATGAATTCGATTGCATCCCCACCAAAATTATCCCTGATTTCCGCGAGCTTCCTGGCCACGGTGTCGAGCGCTTCATCCCAGGACGCTTTTCTGAAGCTGTTGCCATCCCTGATAAGGGGCGATGTGAGCCGTTCTCTGCTGTTGACAAAATCCCAGCCAAATTTCCCCTTAATGCACGTAGATATGCCATTAGCCGGTGATTCAGGCTGTGGCTGCACCTTCAGTATCTCCCTGCCCATTGTCCACATTTCGAAGGAGCAGCCCACGCCGCAGTAAGTGCAGACAGTCTTTGTCTTCTTTATCCTGGACTTCCTCATCTGGGATTCTGCATTGCTGACAGCCATTATTGGAGACATGGTAATCTCAGGTTCTATGGACTTCACTGCGTCGATCATCCTGAGTTTTGTCTCCCTCGGAATCCCGGTAAGGAAGCCCGCCTTTCCAAGCATAGATTTCTCCATGAGCGCATTGACAGGGCACACCGTTACGCAATGGCCGCATGATACGCAGGATGAATCATTTATTGGAACATCATTGTCCCATATTACCCTGGGGCGATCCCGGCTCCAGTCTATCCTGAGGGTTTCATTCACCTGGACATCCTGGCAGGCCTCTACGCACCTTCCACAGAGAATGCACTGGCTCGGATCATATACATAGAATGGATTGGTATCATCAACCTGGTAGGGCTTTGGCTCAAAGGGATATTTCTGCACATCGATATGCAGGTCATGGACTGTGTTGTGAAGCGCACAGTCCCCATTGTTGTTTTCACAGACAGTGCAATACAGATCGTGGTTGTGCAGTATCCTCTGTGTTGCTTCCCTCTGAATTTCCCTAACCTTGCTGGAGGAAAAGTCCACAATCATTCCTTCGGTGATTGGAGTTGAACATGATCTCACCATTTTCCCATCTGCTTCAACAATGCAGGTGTCGCACGTTCTGATGGGGCCAAGATTTGGCTGGTAGCAGATATGAGGAATGTCATCACCATCTGCAATCAGAGCCTGAAGTATTGTCTGCCCCTTTATCCCACTGATTTTTTTCTCCCCTGCCCTGAAATTTATTCTTTCTTCAACCATAATTTGCCTTCCTTTTCAGAATCTGGATCAGGAAATTTCAGCCGATTTATCCTGATTTCCCATTGAAAAATAAAGTCGATTTTGCTATTTAATTATTTTTAAAAGAATACGTATATGAATTTATATTAATAACTAAATTTCTCTAATTAGGCTCAGCAATATTTTTTACTCTGACCTGCCTGATCCCTTCATGCTTATCAGAATCCAGGATGAACCAATCGATTACAGTGCCCTCATAGAAAACATGAGAAACGAAGCCGTTGGTTCAATCGTAAGCTTTCTAGGCACTGTAAGAAACACATCAGTTAACATAAAAGTATCTGGCCTGGAATACAGCAGCTACAGGGATATGGCACTGAAAATGATGGGAGAAATAGCAGAGGAGGCGGTAAGAAAATACGGAATAACGGATTATGCCATAGTCCATCGCCTTGGAAGGCTCAGCCTGAAGGAGGATTCCGTCGCAATATGCGTTGCCTCACCGCACCGGAAAGAGGGGTTTCGTGCCTGTGAATTTATAATCGATTCCATAAAGGAGAAGGTGCCAATCTGGAAGAAGGATCTTGTTGCAGGAGGCGAAGAAAAATGGAGGGACTGACAAATAATTTGCCTGTTGCGGATGCATTTCGCGTGCCTGGGCTTTTCAATTGATCTCTCGCCGTCATAAGGGGGCTTAAATCTGATTGAAACCATGCTAAGGCCAGATTGTTTTTAGGAATATTATTCTGTATGGCCACCAGAATTGCCCATTGCATTCATGATTTCAATGGCATTTCTGTAATCTTCCTGAGTGTTTACATTGAAGAACGCATATTTTGAGAATTCTGAAGCATCAATGTATACCGGCTTCATGGCTTCTATCATGGCAATGAGGTTCCTCTGTGGTTGCAGCCTTCCAGCGTAAATTGTGAACATTGGTTCAATTCTCCCGTCCGGATGACGCGGGACCACTGCTTTCCCTTTGTAATTTTCAAGCATTTTTTCCAAATCCAGTGAGGTAAAGAATGGCATATCTCCACCCACAAGCATGAATGCGCCGTATTTCTCAGTTAGACCTGAAACAAGCTCCATTATATTGCTGGAATTGTCCGGCACATATGGGAAAGGTATGCGAATCTTCGAGTACACCTGCACATCCATTACGGTACTGACTCTTTTAACAACCGATTCCAGCATTGTTGTGCTGCCAATCTTGAGCAGATGCTTTCCCGGAAGCCTTTCAGACATTTTAACTGGAATGATAGCCTGCATATTCCACCATGCGCCATTCAGCAATATCTTTTAACTGATGAAAGCTTGTCGCCTGACTTTATCAGTCAAAATTTTATGTTGTAATGACATGCAACTGCAATGATTAATATTTCTGAGAAGGGGATTGTGAGAAGATATGCAAGGGCCTCCGGCAGAGTGAAGCTGGAACTGGAAACAATTAATCTCATCAGAAACCACGAAATCAAGAAAGGCGATGTGGCTGAAGCGGCTAAGATCGCAGGGATAACCGGTGCGAAGGAAGCCTGGATGCGAATGCCCTACTGCCACCAGATTCCCCTGGAATCAATTGATTTTTCATTTGAGCTTGATGCAGATGGGGCAAAGGTAACCTGCTCAGTACTTGCCAACTGGAAAACAGGCGTTGAAATGGACGCACTGAGCTGTGTTTCATCCGCCCTCCTGACAGTTTGGGATATGGTGAAGTATCTGGAAAAGGACGAGACAGGGAACTATCCGCACACAAGGATTTACGATATCATTGTAGAGGAAAAGGAGAAAAGTGCCGCACGACCATAGAATCTCTGGATTTACAGCTTCCTTCCACGTTATTACATGCAGCAGCACCAGGACCGTGGATAACGATGATTCGGGCCGTGGGATCATTGATGTGATCAGGGGAAAGGGACACAGGATATCTGGATATGAGATAGTGGATGATGATATTGAACTTATCCGCAGGGCAGTGATCTCTGGCCTTGAAACATCTGATGCTGTCATCATCACTGGGGGAACAGGTATTACGTCCAGAGATGTCACGGTTGAGGCAGTACGTGGAATTGCAGACTATGAAATGATAGGATTTAGCCACGTTTTTGCCCTGGTATCCTTCCAGAAAATCGGATCATCTGCAATAATGTCCAGATCAACCGCATTCATTGTGAAGCGGAAGCCTGTTTTCTGCCTTCCAGGATCTCCTGAAGGCTCAATTCTTGCGGTATCAACCCTCATACTGGAACAGATTGACCATATACATCATGAACTGGGGAGATAGATGAACTCTGAAGTAAGAAGAAAGATGGGGCGTTTCAGCAATCTTGTTTCAATGGATGAAGCCTTCAGAATCATAAGGGAACACCAATGGAGGGGGCTGCCCGTAATGGAAGCTGAGGTTGCAAGTTCCGCAGGGATGATTGCTGCCAAAACAATTCAGGCAACGCGAGATTCTCCCGCGGGTCCTAGAAGCCTTGTTGATGGTTTTGCCGTTAAGTCAAGCCAGACGGAGGGTAGCAGCAGTGCCGATCCGTCTCGTTTTCGGATTGTGGGGAAATCGGAAGCGGGGAAGCGTTTTGATTCTGCCGTTTCAGATGGAGAATGTGTTGAAATTTATACCGGCGGGATAATTCCTGAGGGATCTGACGCTGTTGCAATGGCAGAAAACGTTACCAGTTCCGGAGGCTTCATACTTGTAAGTTCACCTGTTTCACCAGGAGAAAACGTTGCCAGTGCAGGAGAAGACATCAAGGCTGGCACAACAATCATCAATTCAGGCAGTGTAATAAGGCCATGGCATCTTTCAGCCATGATTGATGGAGGCGTCAGCAAACTGCCTGTATTTTCGCCCCTCAGAATCGCTATCCTCAGCACTGGAGACGAGCTATTCACCGATTCCAGTGATCGTATTGAGAATTCCGGGATGCCCTCCCTTATGAATCTTTTTCCGGGAGCAATAATTAACACCTTATGGCTTGGCCAGGCCCATGACGACCCGGATGAGATTGCCGGTAAGATCAAAGAGAGCTTAGAGAAATGGGATATGGCACTGATAACGGGAGGAAGCAGCCTTGGCAGGAAGGATGAGGTCCCGGAAGCAATGGAGGTTTCCGGTTCCCTTAAGGTGTTTGGAGGGATAAGAATTAAACCCGGTAGAACAACCTCACTGTATTCGCTTGATGGGAAGCCGGTACTCTCCCTGTCTGGCTTTCCATCCACCTCAATCCTGATTGCAGACATTATGGTTGAAGCGCTGCTTAGCGCAATGGCGGGGGTTTCGGGCTACAGGATCAGGCTGCAGCTGCCAATTGATTCCAACATAAGCACCGGATCCGGTTATACAAGATTCATTCCTGGAAGACTGCAATTGCGGAATGGAAAGACCACCGTGGCGCCGGAATTTAGTAACAGGGGCATGCGCCTCGGTTCGCTTCTTCATTCTTTCGGCATAATAATCATTCCTGATACGGTTGAAGGATACCGGGCTGGGGACTTAGTGGAATTCAGGTTGTGGTGAAAATCATGAGAAGCATTTACAGGAATCTTGTAACATTTGAAAAAGCCGTTGAGCTTGTTGAAGCCAATATGCCTCCCATCACAGAGACTGAGACCTTGCCCATCGATGAAGCGCTGGGCAGGATAGTGTCGGAGGATATTTTTTGCCCCATGAACACGCCCCCCTTCAACAGGGCAACCATGGATGGATATGCGGTGAGGTCAGCCGACATTGCCGGCTGCAGCCCGGATAAACCTGTTACCCTCGGAATATCTGGCGAATCCTTTATAGGAACGGAACCTGCTGCCCTGACAGAATCCGGAAAATGCATCAGGATTGCTACCGGTTCAATGGTACCGCCAGGCGCAGATTCCATTGTGCCTGTGGAATCAACGTCTGAGAATGCAGGAAACGTTGTTATAACGGAAGCCACATTCCGCGGTGAGAACATTGCAGAAGCTGGAAGTGATATGGCAGAAGGCTCCATGGTGTTGTGGAAGGGCCGGGAAGTTCAGCCACATGACGTTGCAGTTCTTGCATCCATGGGAATCAGCAAACTGAGGGTTTTCAGGCGCATTAGAGTATCTGTTATCTCAACCGGAAATGAACTTATAGACCCCGGTGAGCCTTACTCTCCAGGCAAGATATATGAGGCAAACTCTCACATGGTGCTTTCCGACCTGTCCACAATGAGATTCATGGAGACAAGGTTACTGGGACTTGTCCCCGACAGAATGGATGAAATTGAAAAAACTGTGATGTCCGGCATGGAACATTCTGACATTATCATACTCTCTGGAGGCAGTTCAGCGGGCGAATCTGACTTCGTTTATGCAATGGCTGAAAAACTTGTGCCTGGAATAATATTCCACGGTGTCCTTGCCAAACCTGGCCTTCCAACTGTATTCGCCAGATCAGGCAAAAAGATAATCATTGGACTGCCAGGCTTCCCGGTTTCAGCTGCAATGATCCTGAGGACAATCTTCCTTCCCGGTATAGCCAGAATGGCCGGAATGATCGGCGGGAAAATCACTATTCATGGTGTTCTGGGAAAAAGGATTGCACTTGAAATTGGAAAGCAGAATCTCATGCCATCCAGAATTCTCCAGGGAAATCCCCCACGAATATATCCAGTTCAGGGCCTTTCTGGATCGATAAGCAGATTCAGCGGTACATCCGGATATATCTCAATTCCTGGCACAACTAAATTTATGGATGCCGGAGATCCTGTGGATTTTCATCCCTGGAGCCAGGCATGTTCCCTGCCCTCTGCCGGAATTACTGGAACAGTTGAGAAGCACAATGCCAGCATCATTCGTGAATTCCTCCCTGAAATTGGAATGGCCTACGCGTCCCCGGAAGAGGCCATTGAAATGATAAAGAACAGGGATGTGGATGCCATTGTCCTTAAGGTGGTTGTGGATTCGGACGGAGGCTCAGCTGTTGGTGGCATTCCAGCCAATCTGGCCGAGAACGTAAGGACTTACGATCTGGGAAGGAGGAACATATGGGCCCGTGGAAACCCGGAAATTGCCAGTGCTGGCATGCTTGAAGGGTATATTGAAAGGTGCAGCAGCATTATGGGCCCTTCACTGAAGTATCTTGAGAACATTATTGGAAAGAGCGCATGGGAAAAGGGAATCGTTGCTGCAATCAGAAGAAATGTACCTGTTTATGGCCAGAATCCCACGGGGGGAAATCAGCTTGTTCTAGTGGAGGGCGATCAAGTAGAAGCAGGAGGGATAAACGTCATGACCTATGCTGACCTGCTAATGGTCCGTTCTGATGCACCCCACATCATCAATAAGATAGAAGCGCGAAACCGTCCGGATATGCCCTGGAGACGATGAGCCTGTTTTGCATATTTATAGCGGGGCCCAGCGGATCGGGAAAAACAACAATTGCGGAACAGATCATAGGCAGGCTGTCATCGGAAGGGGTCGGGGTTTCATTCATAAAGGACATTCCCCATGACGATGCTGATTTTGACCTGAAGGGAAAGGATACCTACCGTGCCGTTTCTGAGGGTGCAGCAATGTCCATTGGCAGGTCTCCATCAAAGACATTCATTACCATGCGTGGAAATATGGATCTGAGCCAGCTTCTGCAGATCGCCGAACATTATTGCAGCGTATGCGTTGTTGAAGGGTTTACCCAGGAAGTTAATTCGCTGCACGCCTACGACAGCATATTTCTGAGAATGGACCAGGAGGGAGCGGAATCATGGGGTACTCATATCCAGGTAAGATCTGATAAAGGGATCAGAAACTATGATCTCAAGCACGGGAACTCGGAGCTCCTGGATTTCATTGCATCATTGATCCGTGAAAGGGAAAGGAATGCAAAAAAATCAAAATAATTAATCCTGGCCTGCGCGGTCAAGAAACAATGGATGGTGGGAAGGATCTCTTCCTTAAAAATGCCCTTGCGTGCAGGTACGGACAATGTTCCCTTTTTTACAAACAAATTGTGCCATTGGAATCAATTGGTGCTATCCTTTAGATATCTCATCAAAATGAGCAAAGGCATTAAATTAAGACTGAAATTTGCAACCGGAGCAACTATTAGGGAACCGGATACCTGATCAGAGTATCCTTGCAGTCTTTATTGCTACAGGCGACAGAGGGCGATCGTTCCTGTCCCTCTTGACGTTGCTTATGGAATCAACCACGTCCATGCCCTCAGTAACCCTGCCGAAAACCGGATGTTTCCCGTCCAGATAGTGATTGTCAACCACATTTATGAAAAACTGGCCTCCTCCGGTGTTTGGCCCGGCATTTGCCATGGATAATGTGCCCCTGGTGTTGCTGTATTTTTTGTTGAATTCGTCCTTTATGGTATATCCTGGACCGCCCATGCCAGTGCCCTTTGGGTCCCCTCCCTGAATCATGAAACCAGGAATAACGCGATGGAAAATGACACCATTGTAAAATCCCTTTTCCACAAGTTTCCTGAAATTTCCGGCTGTAATGGGCATATCATCAAACAGCTCTATTTTCACATTTCCCATGGTTGTTTCCAGCAAAACGGATGTCATAGCATTCCGGTAGTCCATTATGGTTAATTTATGTTTCCGCAAGTCAACAATAAGCTTGCCATGAAACTTAATTTTTAAACTTGATGATGAGATATATTAATTTGAAGCTATCATTAGAGGAAAGCGTACATATGGAAATACGGAGACAAAAATGGCGCATAATGTAAGGCTGGAAAGCTGCATGATACTTCACGAAGGCAGGCAGATCTGCATAGATCCGTCCATTCCTTTGCTCTCGGTTCTGGGCAAAAAGTATACAATGCTTATCCTTGGAGTCCTGGGCAACGTGGATAATGGCAGCAGCTTCAATGAGATACGCAGGGCAATACCGGGGTCAAGTGCCACAATGATATCGAAAAGGCTTGCAGATCTAATAGATATGGGGCTTGTGGAAAGATATGAAGCTTATGGGCGCATCCTTTATTCACTCACTGACCTTGGCATCACTGTCAGGATGGATCTTATACCCATTTTCAGTTACATGGAGGGGCATCCGCGCTGAATGCAGGAAAAACAAATTATGCACATTCTGCATGTTCCCTGGAAAATATGCTGAAACGCTCCGGTGTTTCAACTGCTCCCGCATGGTGGTATACAGATGGCTGATAATCCTGATTCATATGGAAAAAAAAAGGCTATGTCCGACGTGAGCCCTAATGAGATCAGGGTGCTCAAATACCTCCAGGGACGCGGGGATGCAATTGAGACTGAAATTTCCATTGAAGGCCTCGGAGAGAGGGAGATATCAAGTGCAATATCATGGCTTGAATCCAAGGGGCTGATTGACGTTTCAAGGGAGGAACGGACAGAATACAGCCTTACTGATGAGGGCCAGGCATTCCTGGATGGGGGGCTTCCTGAAGAGAAAGCTATGAAAATTTTAATGGAAGGCCGCACAAGTGTCAGGGAAGTCCTTGATGGACTTGGTATGAACGACGGAAAAATTGCACTTGCACAGCTTGCCAAACTCGGCATAAAGCCAATCGGGGGTGTCCTGCACCTGCCTGAAAAGCCACTCCTTCGTACCCTTGAGGAGAGAAGGCGGTTCCTTGAGAAGATCAGAAATGGGGAGAAACAACTTGACGCTGAAATGCTGGAGCACTTCCGGAAAAGGGAGAATGTGATAAGGGAGAAAAAGAGGGTGATTCGCCATGTCCGCATAAACCCTGCAGGTATTCACGCCATGCAGGCTAACTCAGGCAACGTGGATATGATCGGTACATTGACACCGGACATAATACAGTCTGGGTCCTGGAAATATACCTCGTTCCAGAGATACGACATGAACTCAAGGGTTGAACGGATTCTTGGGGCCGGGATTCATCCAATATCTTATCTCAGCAGAATGGTGAGGGACATATTTCTGGAGCTTGGATTCACGGAGATGTCGGGGCATTACATTGAACATGCAGCCTGGAACATGGATGCCCTTTTCATTCCACAGGATCACCCTGCCAGGGATATGCAGGACACCTTTTATATAGATTCAAGCACGGATATGGGAATTGAACACCCGGAAGTCCTTGAAATATTCAGGAAAGTGCATGAAAAGGGCATCAGGGGCTACACCGGATGGGGCTATAAATGGTCCAGGGAAAAAGCCTCTGAACTGTTGCTCAGAACCCACACTACGGTGAGCACAATCAGGTATCTCTATGAACACAGGGAGGCGCCGCAGGCAGTATTCTCTGTTGAAAAGGTATTCCGCCATGAAAGCGTGGACTGGAAGCATCTGGCGGAACTTCACCAGATAGAAGGCGCCTACTATGGGAAGGATGCCAGCCTTGCATCCCTGAAATGGCTCATGCGGGAATTTTACAGGAGGCTCGGGTTTACACAGCTCAGGTTCATTCCCTCTTACTACCCGTATACCGAACCAAGCATGGATCTGATTGTAACCATCAATGGAAAGGAGATGGAGCTTGGGGGCTCAGGAGTTTTCAGGCCGGAAGTCACAGAACCCCTGGGTCTCAAGCATCCGGTCATTGCATGGGGACTGGGGCTTGAGAGGCTCGCAATGATATATTTCGGCCTGGATGATATACGGGAGATCTACCAGAGCGACATAGACTGGCTCAGGTCATATCGCGTTAAAATCTGAAATAATGCCTTTCCCGCCATTGCCCGGGCAAATGCGCCTATCTCCGGGAAAAAGAGAGGCCACCGCGTTTCTCTTCGCATGCCACGCATATTCCTGCTGATGTAATATGCCGTGCACAAACCGGTTCATGGCAGACCCGGCACAGTGACGAGGCAGGTTTCCCGCATATATGGCAGAGCCCAAGCATGTTCACAAATTTGTATATGCATGACCTTCATATACATTGGGGCTTGCCAATGATAGAAAAAGCTACAGGTAAGGACTGGCAGAAGATCAGCGAGATCTCAAAAAGATCAGGATATGAGGATTATATAAACCGGATAGGCCCATCATACCTGGATAGCGGGACTGTCTTCACATGGAAAGAGAATGGTGAGATCACGGGGTTTTTGAAGATCGAATTCCTTCAGGACAATTCAGCCTGGATGAGCGGGCTGAGGGTGGACCCGGATTTCCGAAGGATGTCCATGGGGAGCCATCTTACCAGCGCAGCAGTTGTATGCGCAGCGAATTCCGGAGCATCTTATGTGAGAATGCTGATCCATGATGGCAATTTCAAATCATCAGGGCTTGCCCTTAAGCTTGGATTTTATAGAGTTTCCAGATTTGCTTTTTTTACCGGAATACCACAGGGAGAAAGCATAACTGATCCAGATGCGGGACAGGAAACTGAAATCCATTACCTTAACACTGGATGGACATTCATCCAGTACAGCTATGCGAAAGCAGCGGGAGCCAGATATGTGAAGTTTGGAAAACATGGCATTGCTGTAACAGTCAGCGGGCGTGACTACCAGATAATCAATCCGGATCATAATATCTCACTGTCAGGCGAGGGATACACCTGCATGGAAATCCATGGTAGAATTCCTGAATATTTTGAAAAAAGCCTGCAAAAGGATTTTGATTATGCATCCGTTTTCGAGAAAAGCATCAGGCCATAGCTGTATGATTAATTTTTAATCATCTTCCCTGGATGAAATACCAAGGTAAAGCCGCAGGTATGGTTCAAGAAATGACATTACCTTTGTTGTTGCCTTGCTGACGTGTTCCTGCAGCGTGGATTTGGAGATGCCCATGCGGGCGGCAAGTTCCCCCAGATCTATTTTCCTTGGTATAGCAAAATATCCGGCAGATATTGCATTCAACAGGTATTCCATCTGCTTTTCTGTGAGCGGGCTGAAAAGCTGCGACATTGATAATGTGTATATGTCCCTGAGCGATTCGGGATCAATCTGCTGTTTTCTTTCAATGTCAACGGTTCCAACGGCATTAAGATCATCAAAAAGCTGCCTGAAGTTTTCAGCCTCCAGCGAAACAACCGAGAGATTTTCCTCCCCTTTCTCGTACTTCACTGGTGCTTTCCAGAGGCAACTGTCAGATTCAGCCATTCTTATGGTGGAGTTCTGGCGGGTACATCTGCACGCCACCATTGCAGAAATCCTGCTCTCTTTCCTTGACTGGAATATTACTCTGCTCTTGAGTGAAGCAACCAGCTCAGGCAGTGCCTCAGAAATTCTGTCAAGGGTATCTCTGCTTGCATAAAATTCCAGATAATCCACTGCTGAATTGCACCAGCGCAGCATGGTGGCGTCGGGAAACCGGCGTGAAACCCTGCAGAATGGAAGGTCGTTCACCAGCTTAAGATCGATTTCCTCCATAACCGTCCTAGACCGGTTATAAATATATATTTTGCCCTGGCATCATAATTTGGTGACAAAAGATGGTAAATCTTATTGTTGAGCACAGATGGAAAGAAAAGAATCAGGAAGCAGCCTTCAAGGTAGTGGGAAGCATAGTCGACATGGCCAAGAACGGAAAACTGCCGCAGGGTTTTTCCCTGAAGTCCATAAATGTAATTGGATCGGAAAGGATGGCAATATGCAACTGGGAAGCTCCAAGCCTGTCTGATCTGAAAGGCCTCGTTGCACAGGTCAATCCGCCCACAAAATACGAAATATTTGAAGCACAGAAGCTCCTCTGATTTTGAATTCAGCGCCCTTCAATCCTCGCCATGCGGGGATGCTTCAATTTTTTTCTTCGATTCTCCTTTTTCAGGATCAAATGCCTCGCCCTTTTTCTTTCCAGACTTAAAGATGGAAAGAATCCCGGCAAATATCAGGAGTACGAGGCTGATTAGAAGCGCTGCATGTAATCCCCCAAGGAATTTCGATGATACGCCTCCTGAAAGCTGTTTATTCGTTCCAAGAAAAACCTCAAAGGCAACGTACCTGGGAATTGCAAGTGAAGCAACCGAGATTGTGATCACATAACTCATGAGAGTCCCTATGCTTGAAAGGGTTCTGAGAAGGCCGGAAACTGACCCGTATAAGCGGCGGGGAGCACTGGACATGACCGCACTGTTGTTGGATGGCCAGAAGAGCGCACCACCTATGCCGGATACTATGGACGCCAGCACTACAAGATAGATGCTGCTATTTACCTTGAGCGTGAAATAGATCAGAACCCCGGCTGCCATTAGGAAGATGCCAATGCCAGCAACCAACCCTGCGCCTATGTGATCGGAAAGCCTGCCCATCCTTGGTGCCAGCAGGCTCGCAACCACATAGCCAGGCACAAGAAGCAGGGATGCAGTAAGCGGAGTGAACCCCCTAATCCCCTGAAGGTACATGATGAGTATGAAGATGACTGATAGATATCCAAGCGCCTGCAGGAGGGCTGCGAAGAGTGAGAATGTGAGCCTTGGTTCTCTGAAAGCCCCCACTTCAATAACCGGGAACTTCACCGTCCTTTCAACATATATGAACGGAACTATAAGTGCAAGCCCTGCAGCAACAAGCGCAGTACTGAATGGATCCGCGCCATGGCCGGCAATATCTGTAGCGCCATAGGATATCAGGGAGAGAACTGAAAGGAGAAGTGCCATGCCAGGAACATCGATCCTGGACGGTGCCCTGTTGTTGTCCCTCACATAGCGAACTGCAAGAACAAAGCCTATGATGCCAATTGGGACATTGATATAGAAAATGTACCTCCATCCAATGAAGGTTGTGATGATGCCGCCAAGGACTATTCCCAGAGTTCCTCCTATATTCCATCCCATTGTTGTGATTCCAAATGCCCGCCCCCTTTCACTGGGTGCAAAATTGTCGGCGACTATTGCGCTGCTGTTTGCCTGCATCAGCGCTGCTCCAAAAGCTTGCACGCCACGGGATATGATGAGTATATCTATTGTTGAGGATGCTCCGGATGCTGCTGAACCTGCGATGAAAACAAGGAAGCCAGAGTTGAACATCCTTCCCCTGCCGAAGATATCTCCAAGCCTGCCCAGCTGTGTTGTAAATGCGGCAAGAAGCAGAAGATAAATGAGGATAACCCAAATCGTGGATACAAGTGACGCATGAAGATCCACAGTTATGGTGGGAAGTGCAAGTATTACTATTGTGGTATCTATTGCAGACATCAGCGTGCCAACCAGGACACTGACAAGTATGAGGTCTTTTCTGTCTCTCACTGCCATTTTGCCATTCAACGGTGAATTCAATCTCCAATAAAAACTGAACTGTTTACAAACTTTACAAATAGGGCATCTGCATTGCTGCTGTTCCAACAAAAAGTAATTAAACACATCACCATTCGTTATTACGACAATGGAAAGCATAGAGCCGGACGCAAGGATTGCTGATCTAGTGGGAATACTTTATGTACTGAGCTTCATTTTTAAGGAAAAGACCGACCTGTTTGAGCTTGAAAAGGAAATGGAGGTTGATCTTGATGATCTTATGCCCATCGTTTACACCGCATCCACTCTGGGCTTTGTTGAGGCAACCGAAGGAGATATTGCCGTTACTCAGAAGGGCAGGGAATACATAGCTTCGAGCCTGAAAAGGAGAAAGGAGATACTGAGGCAGTCCATAGCAGGCGTTGAGCCGTTCAAGACTGCCCTCAAGCTTGGCAAGTTTGAGATTGAGGAACTGTATGATGAGCTCAAGAAGGAGGGCATCCAGACATACAATAACCCGTCCGGAAAAAGGGATCTTGATATAATTCTCATAGAATGGGGGCTCTATTCCGGCCTCATAAGGAAAGATGATGAGGATTTCATTGTCCAGCCGGTGAAGTGAACCGGCACAATCATAATTTCAAACAGGTCATGCTGAATATATCCCTTCTTCAGCAACGTACTTCTTTCTTGCAAGATCCATCATCCTCCTTGTGAACACCAGGGAATATATGGCAACAACTATTCCAAAGATAAGCGATGCCCAGGCTGCAACTGCCAGATTTCCGTTGTTAGTGGCAACATCTATTACTTTCATAAGCCCATGGGATACTTCAAGGCTGCGGCCACCAGCTATGTTCGGCCAAAATTCGCCAATCATAAGGCCACCCCACGCGCTGTTTATTGTAGAAGAAATGCCGCTGATCAGGTAAGGAAATGTTGATGGCATGATGATCATTCGCATTTTCTGGAAGAAGCCAAGGTTCAGGTTTTCCATTATCTCCAGATACTCGGAAGGCATTGCCTTCACGCCCATCCAGAAGCTGTAGAATACATAGTAGAATGTGCTTATGAAGCCGAGGAACAGCACGAATACCTCGCTGGAATACTGCCCAAAAATGCTGTTGAGGAAGGGCACAGCGGCAAGAAATATGAATGGGAAATAGGTTGGGACGGGATATGCACTGAATCCCTGTATTGCAGGCACCCCTATTGCTTCTGCCCTGGAATTCATTGCGAAATAATATCCAACGAATAGTGAGAAAATAAATGCAATAACGGTTATTATGGCGACACGGGCATAGTCGTATAAAAGATCAAGGAGAAGCGTAGGTGTCATTCTCAAGAGTGTGCCCCATTCAGCCAGGGATACGGATGTAACGATGCGATATGAACCGTACAGTATCAGGCCAACAATCAGTATGCCCGCTCCGGCCCATGCATAGCCATAATTTTTCTGGCGGGGCTCCTCATAATATTTATCCTGTTCTGTGCCTCTTCTTTTCCTCCTGTCCATGTTGTACTTTGCCAGCCTGTTGAGCGGATTCACTGACGACATCGCTGTAAACCTTATGGATTCACGGAGGTTCAATCTGCCTCTCCTAACTATTGGCATATCGGTATCAAGGGTATATTTTGCAACGGCCCTTTTGCTGAATTCACGAAGCCCAATTATGACGACGGCAATCACCAGACCTAGTACTATGAATGTTTCCACAACGTATGTCCAGAGTGACTGTGCAATATAAGAGTCAAGAAGAGTTCCCACACCGAATGTCCTGTATGTGTGGATTCCAACTGCAAATACTTCACTGACTGTTATGTAGAAAAAACCATCTGACACGCTTGGAAATAGATTTGCAGAGATTCTCGGGACTGAAAATGGTATGTATATGTATCTCAATCTATTCAGAAGGCCGAACCTGAAATTCTGGGCGACTTCAAGCATCTCCCTGGGAACAGTCTTAAAAGCCTGATACTCACCGATCCATATGTTCCATACAACTGCGGTGAAAACCAGGAAATCCGCTGCAAGTTCAACTCCGATGGGCCCGCCGACTCCCAGGACAAAAAGGGCAAGCACTATCGGGAAAAAGGAAATGACCGGCACTGACTCAAATACTTCGATTGCGGCAATATAAATGTTCTCGAAAGCTTTGCTCCTGATTGCCTGATAACTGAGGAACCATCCGACTACAACCGAGGCAAGCATGAGGCCCAGCACCCGGCCCGCCGTGGCAAGGACGGCAAGGAACATAAGCAGGAGCGGGATCATTTATTCCTCCCACGTGGAGTAAGGTAATTGTAGAGCCTGTCAAGGTATTTGTCGAACTCAGGGTCCCTTGGATTACGTGGCCTTGCAAGTGATACATCCACTCTGGCAACAATTGTGGCGGGTGAGCCGTTGATGACGTAAATTACATCAGCGAGCTCCATGACCTCAGTGAGGTTGTGTGATACCATAATGACACTCTTTAGGGGGGTGCTTTCATTGAAGAGTATGTTATAAATATCCTGCCTCAGGCCTTCTGCAGTGAGCTCATCAAGATGGGCGAAGGGCTCATCCATAAGCAGTACCTGCGGATCTGCAACAAGAGCTCTAGCCACGGCCACTCTTTGCCTCATGCCGCCGCTCATTTCCTTGGGGTAGAGGTCTTCAAAACCCTGAAGCCCTACCGTTTCAAGGGCAACCAGTGCCATGGCTCTTGCCTCATCCCTTGGCAGCCGCCTTGGCTTCAGGGCAAGCATGACATTTTCGATTGCTGTCATCCACGGGAATGTGACAATTGACTGATGGACAAGAACAGCCTGCGGGGTTGGCCTCAGTATCCTTTTTCCCTGGAGCCTGACTTCCCCGGAACTCGGCCTCAGAAACCCGCCGATCAGCCTGAGCAGCGTAGATTTGCCCACGCCAGATGGCCCTACAAGGGCTACAAATTTACCGGATTCAGCGACCAGGTTGATGTCCGTGAAAACCTTAAAACCGTTGTCATAAGTGAATTCGAGGTCCCTAACCTCAATCGTTGTTCCAAGTAACCACCTTAACCGGTATAGGGAGATTTTATAATACTATTCACCCAGAATAATGATATGAATACGAATTTAAATTAAGTTTTTTCGTGAAAAGATGGTGTATCGAATCTTCTGTAAAATTGAAAAGGTCCTGCACAATTTAGATTTGAAGAGGTGAAAAGATGCAGGACCAGTTAGATGTAATGAAAGAGATAATAAACAGTTTTCTCCAGGACAAGAGGTATGGAGAGCAGAGGATAATGGAATGGTTTCTCAACACAGTCATGGAAGAGGAGGCAAGAATACAGATCTCTTCTCCCCCATACGAGAGAACAGAAGAGAGAAAGGGATATGGAAACAGTTCAAGAAACAGAACACTGAAAACAACAGACGGAAAACTGGAACTCAAGAAGCCACAGATAAGAGAGTTTCCTTTCAGCACACATGTGTTTGAGATATTCAAGAATAGAGAAGGCTCTCAATTCAGTTATTTTTGAATCATACATACAGGGTGTTTCAACCAGGAATGTCATGAATGTTGTTGAATCGCTTGGTGTGGAGAATGTATCAGCATCATATGTGCCAGCACTTGCATCTGATCTGGATGCAAATGTGAAATCATTCCTTGAAAGGAGGATAGATCGTGTGTACTTGTTTAGCTTCGCTGCTTGACATTTTCATTCCCGATCAATCGCGAATACTGGAAACTACAGAACCGAAAAGTATTTTCATGAGTAGATAATAGTCCTTCATGGTGCTTGCGGGAGAAAGAGATATTGAGAAATATATCCGGAAACTGGAAAGCACCATTGAGAAGTACGTAAAGGAGATAGAAACACTCAGGAATGAGAATGAATCCCTGAAGAAGAAACTCCTTCTTTATGAGAATCCACACACACCACCGTCAAGGAAGATGTTTCCGCCAAAGGTCACAAACCCTCCAGGAAAGAGAGGCGCACCAATCGGGCATAGGGGTGCAACCCGCGTACTGGACAAACCGGATGAGATCATCCATGTCTCAGAGGATACGTGCCCGAAATGCAGCCATCCGCTTGGATCTCCAGTACGAATGGAGAAGCGAACAATATTCGACATACCGCCGCCACAGAAGATAGTGGTGACGGAATACGATGTTGACGTTTACAGGTGCAATAACTGCGGATCAGAGGTCAAGGCAAGGCACAGGGATCTCCCGCAGAAGGGTGACATTGGCATCTACCTGCTGAACTACATAACCATGCTGAAGTACAATCTCAGGGGACTGATAAGAAGGGTCCAGGAGCTCCTCATTGCCAACAACAATCTCGATCTCAGCACAAAGGGGATAAACGATGCTCTCCTGAGAGTTGGCGATGCTTCAAGGAAAGAGTATGATGCCATAAGGAATCGCGTCAGTCACTCCAGATGGGTGCACATCGACGAAACCGGATTCCATGTGGAAGGGCAGAAGTCCTGGCTGTGGGCATTCCGATCAGCGGAGAACGATATCCTCGTTGTCATAACCGACTCAAGGGGCAGGGATGTGGTCAAGGAGACCATGGGCGATGACTTCCATGGTCCTGTCGTGGTAGATGGCTGGAAAGCCTATTCCTACCTGACCATAATACAGAGATGCTGGGCCCACCTCATCAGGGAAGTGGATGTATTCAAGTCCTCTGATATGGGAATGAAACTATCTGGGGAGGTGCATTCCATATTCACAGAACTGAAGGAATCGCTGAAATCGGATGACATGGATTACAGGAAAACCGCGAAAACTGCATTCGACAGCAGGATGGACGATCTCGTGAAAAGATATGATCCGCATCAGGACCTCCACAAACCCGTGGAGTATATCAGGAATGGCCTCAATTCATGGTTCACCTGTCTCCTGTATCCAGGCATGGAACCAACCAATAATCTTGCGGAGCAGGCAATAAGGGAACACATGGTCATAAGGAAGATCATCGGCACCTTCAGATCAGAATCTGGTTCACAGAACTACCAGTACATCTCGTCACTGCTGGCTACATGGAGGATGAAGGGCTTGAGCATGTTCACGGAGATGGACAAAACATTGAGAAAAGAGCTGTGCGGTTACGGGTAGCTAAACAAGTACAAAACGCTAAACTCATTAAACAGAAATACATAATGAACACATATCATATAAATATTATCTGTTTACACATAATAAAAAATTAAAATTTCATCATCCATATAAAACCATGAATTTCATGTATTTTAGTGTGTATCTATACGCATAATGACACAAAAAAAGAGAGTCAGTTTATTCATTGATAGCGAGCTTGTAGACAAGGCCAGAGCCTATGGGCTTAATCTTTCCAGGTTCATGAGGAATGGACTAAGTATCTATTTTTCATCGATCGAGAAGGGTTATTCGTGGAAGTGGGAAAACACCATATGCGGAGGGCCGGATTCGAACCGGCGGATCCCTACGGAAACAGATCTTGAGTCTGTCGCCTTTAACCTGGCTCGGCAACCTCCGCAACGCCATGGGTAAAGACTAAGTCAATAAGATTATTTCGCGTATCCTTATTACGTAAAGGATGAAGATCGATCTGACAATATGCACCAGATCACTTGACTGCGAATCATTGAAAATGGTGTTGGAGCCAGATAACGACAGCAGAATAAGCATACTCTGCAATGATGATTGTGCAAAGATATCAATAGATAATGTAAAAGAAACATCAATGTACAGTATTATCGATGACCTGATCAGATCATACGAGGTTTATGAAAAAATAAGGGGATAATGTGGTGCCTTACTGCTCCACATCCAGAGAAAGCTTTTCTGTCAGTTCCTTGTACCTGTTCCTTATGGTCACTTCAGTAACCCCAGCGACTTCTGCCACGGCCCTCTGTGTACGTCTCTCCTGTGTCAGCAAAGATGCTATATAGATTGCCGCTGCTGCGACTCCAGTTGGGCCCTTGCCGGATGTCAGATCATTGTCTTCAGCCATTTTGAGTATCTCGGTGGCTTTCTTTCTCGCTTCCATTGAAAGCTTAAGTTTGCTGCAGAATCTGTTGACATAATCATCTGGCTTTGATGGCATTATGTTCAGCTTCAGATACCTGCTCATGATTCTGTAGGTTCTGCCTATCTCCTTTTTCTTAACTCTAGTAACTGAAGCAATTTCATCGAGAGTTCTGGGTACATTTGTTATCCTGCACGCAGCGTAAATAGAGCCAGCAACAACGCCCTCAATGCTGCGGCCCCTTATCATGTTCTGCTTGACGGCTTTTCTGTAGATGACTGCTGCTGTTTCTCTCACATCGTTGGGTATGCTGAGGTTGGATGCCATTCTCTCAAGTTCCTGCAGTGCCTGTGATAGGTTTCTCTCAGCGGCATTTGAAACTTTGATCCTTTTCTGCCATTTCCTGAGCCTGTAAAGCTGGGCTCTGTTTCTTGTTGGTATGGATTTCCCATAGGAATCCTTGTTTTTCCACGAAATGTCTGTGGAAAGACCCTTATCATGAATTGTAAAGGTCATCGGAGAGCCAGTCCTTGCTCTGGAATCATTCTGCTCTGAATCGAATGCCCTCCATTCAGGCCCCTGGTCTATAAAGCTTTCATCAATGACAAGGCCACAGTTATTGCATATGAGTTCACCCCTCTCGTAATCTCTTACTAACTGTGTTGATCCGCATTCCGGGCACTTTTCTATCTCTTCTATTCTTTTTTTCTTTTCAGGTGCATTTTCCATACTCATTCCTCCTTTAACATACAACCCTGAATTTTTCTGCTTCGGGGTAGTTTTCATTCATATTGAGCAGTGCATAGGGCGCCTTCACAGGCCCGAATACTCTCGTAACACGTCCTACCACCTTTCCGTTCTCACTCACTACTTTTGCCCTAATCTTAAGGCAATCAGAGATCCGTACTACCAATTGTTTGTTCAGCCTGTGAACAATTTCCACTCCGACTTCCATGTAAACATGATAATGATAACAAAGTATATAAATGTAACGTAAAGTTATTAAAAAGAAATCTGATCGTATTAAAGTATTGATACCTTTTCAAGAGCAGTTTGCGCCCGCATGAAAATACATATCTAAAAACTTTTTTTTCGTTTTGTAGTATGATTCTTAACATGGTATTTAAACTCTGATCAAAATCTATCAGTGAAATATTAATATAGTCAAAATGGAAAAGATTTAAT
>JAJZAW010000099.1 GCA_021799185.1 Thermoplasmata archaeon | reverse complement strand
CCGATTACGTTCATGCCGACACTGAGCTCAACAGCGCTCAGCAAGGTTTCAA
Source organism: Thermoplasmata archaeon (assembly GCA_021799185.1). Taxonomy (GTDB): domain Archaea; phylum Thermoplasmatota; class Thermoplasmata; order Thermoplasmatales; family Thermoplasmataceae; genus UBA509. Next base: position 6,485 of record JAJZAW010000099.1, on the reverse strand, counting down.
TACGCACAGTTACGACCTTGAGAATTCAAGGGTCAATGTGACTGGTTACTACATCAGGCCATCAAATACATCATATAATGTAACGGTGAACCTGACCAATACCGGCTCTGTAACATTAAATCTTGGGATCTCAAATCTCCTGATTAACGGAACCGTAGCCAATTTCACTTATTCAGGTCAATACCTGTTTCCCCTGGCCAGCGGAAACATAACCTTCCGAGAGGGTACCGGGGAATACAGCGTGGAAATAGTATTCAACACAGGTTATGAAAAATATCTGGAGGTTAAAGTATAATGGCATCAATGGGGACATCGGAAATGATATTCTTCATAGCAACGCTGATCCTGAGCGTGGCAGTTGTTGGAGTCCTTGGCGGACAGACTTCACATCTTGCACTCAGCATGCAGGATTCCGCCCAGGGCACTTCAAGCACAATACAGACTGATTTTGAAATAATAAACAATCCGAGCCAGATCCCGCATATTGGCGGATACGTGTTCTATGTAAAGAACACCGGCGAAACCGGGTTCTTCTTTACAAACAATTCTGTGTCGGTGCTTATAAATGGCAGTATGCTTACAGGAAGTGCTGTTAGTTTCACAACACCTGGCGGAAACGGAGAGCTGATGCCTGCCCAGGTGGGCGAAATCATTGTGAATGCAACAATATCCTCAGGCTATAACCAGCTTACCGTTATACTGAACAACGGCGTTACAAGGAATTTCGAATTTCAGATTCAGGTTTAATCATGTATCTTAACTTTACGCTTCCGGGGGACGAACTGGACAGGAGGATGGGTGGAGGTCTTTACGTGGGCCAGATAATCACCATAGAGGGGGGCAGCGGGGAAGGAAAAACACTTCTATGTCTCAGGCTGGCCTATGGAATGTTGAAGCATAACGCCTCCATTGCATACATATCCTCCCAGTTTCCCATAAGGGAATTCATTTCAGAAGCTGAATCCCTGGGATACCCCCTGTTCAATGAGATACTGTCTGACCAGATGTCCTTCATAACATCAGTATTCCTCCTGCGGAGGGGCAGAAGGGCCACGCTTGAGGAGCTTCTGAGCCTTGATGAATTGAAGGCAAAACAGGTACTCATAATCGATTCCCTTCAATCTGGAATGTTCAAGGACTTCAACATAATAGAATACTTTACACATCTCAGGAAGTTCTCTGAGGGACGCATAGTTATTGTGACCATAAACCCGTCAGACATTGATCCGGCAAGCCTGGTGAAGATAAGGGAACTCTCCACTACAGTTATCGGCCTCCACTCCAGGGATCTGGCGGGCGAGCGTAAGCACATGATCGACCTGATGAAGTTCCCCATGGCGCTGAAATCGTTTCAGCAGGCAATACCATTCAGGATAGAGCCAGGGAGGGGGTTGATTGTTGAAATATCGAGTGTATCATGAGGTGAATCCATGGTAGAATATGTAACATCAGACAGTCTGCAGACAGCCGTGCAGAGAAATCCGCATCTGGCTGAATACCTAAACAATTACAGGATAAGCGCACAGAGGACGCCCACGTTCGTACCTGTGCCTGACAATTCACTCAGAGACGTTGCGGCGCTGGATATTATATATCCGGTTGGAGACCCGATTTTCATACATGTTTATATGGACAATGGCGCCAGAATATACAAACCCGTGGAGCCTGATCTCACAATGGAAGAGCAGCAGTTCATGGATGATGTCATGATGATAATACTGAACTTTGCAGCAAATTATCCACCACCAGATTCCGAAGAAGTCCTTGAGAAGAACCTCGAGGCAATATACAACAGGATAATCACCACGGGGAGCACAAATAAGGTCAAGGGCATGAGCGCAACAGTCAGGCCTGAACTCAAGGAAAAACTTCTGTATAACATTAAGAAGGACGTGGTGGGCCTTGGCCCGCTTGAACCTCTGATCAGGGATTCTCACATTGAGGATATAAGCGGAATCGGAGCAAATGATGTGTTCATAGTGCACAAGATATTTGGCTCAATAAAGGCAAGGATAACATTCGGCGACAATGATCGGCTTGCCATTTACAGCAAGAGGCTCAGTGAAAGGGTTGGAAGGCCGGTTTCTGACAAGGCGCCCATCGTTGACGCAACTCTGCCGGATGGCTCAAGGCTCTCCATAGTTTACAGCAGCGATGTGTCCGCAAGGGGGCCAAGCTTTACAATCAGAAAGTTTGCAGATATCCCCATAAGTATTGTCCAGCTGGTTAAATATAACACCATGTCAGCAGAGGAAGCTGCATATCTCTGGCTGGCGCTGGAATATGGCCAGAGTGTGTTCGTATGCGGTGAGACCGCAAGCGGCAAAACTACCGTGGTGAATGCAATGATACCTTTTATAAGGCCGGATTCAAAAATATTCAGTGCTGAGGATACACCAGAAATAAGGGCCCCTCAGGATGCATGGCAGCAGCTGGTAACCAGGGAAAGAGGAGCCGAGGACAGCCGTGTAACATTATTCGACCTCCTGAAAACTGCTCTCAGGTCCAGACCAAATTACATAGTTGTTGGTGAAATAAGGGGCGCAGAAGGAGCAATGGCATTTCAGGCCATGCAGACAGGCCACCCCGTGATATCTACCTTTCATGCCGCATCTGTAAGAAAGATGATACAGAGATTTACAGGAACTCCAATCAACATACCCGTGACCTTCATGGATAATCTTAATATTGCGCTAATACAGCAGGCAGTATATGTTAATGGTAAATTCCTCAGAAGAACAACAAGCATCAATGAGATTGAGGGCTACTTTGAGGAACTTGGCGGCGTCTCAACGAAACAGGTATTCCAGTGGGATTCCACAACAGATCAGCACGTTTTTAGGGGGCTCAACAACAGCTACATTCTGGAGAAAAGAATTGCAGCAACTGCGGGAATGGCTGATCCTAAGGTTATATATGATGAACTTTTCAAGAGGGCAAAAATTATAGAATACATGCTGCGAAACAACATAACATCATACTACAAGGTGTTTGATCTCATCAAAACATTCTATCTGAAAGGCCCCAATGCAATACCAATGTACGGGTGATTGAAGTGGTAACATTTAAAACTTCGAAGCTGCTGGCTGGAATTGAATTCAAAAAGAGCGACACTGCAGTGATAATTGCAGGAACACTGGTGACAGCTGCTGGATTCATGCTCTATAACCTCTTTGCGAGCATATACTTCATGATATTCGCAGCGGTTGGAGCCAGCATGATGTTGTTCACTATTCTGCGGCCCATAATTCAACGTGATTCAGCCAAGGCAGATATAAATTCAAATATTCCATATTTCATGACTGCATTTGCCACACTTGCAGTCAGCTCAGCCAACAGAATAGATCTTCTTGAGATAATCTCCACTAAGGAAAAACTTGGAAGAATAAGGTTTGAAATCGGAAGGCTTGTGAATCTGGTTAGAAACTGGAAAAGGGGACTATCGGAAGCAGCAATGCTTATTTCCACCAAGGTGCCCAGCGAAGTGTTCGAGGATTTCCTTGCAAGATTTGGGCACGCCATAAACAGTGGCCAGGATTTTGAAGATTTCGTCAAGAACGAATCGGAAACGGTGATGAATAACTTTGAGACCACTTACATATCCTCACTTTACACCTTTGATCTTTACAAGGATATGTACATCTCACTTCTTCTTGCATTTGCCTTCATGATCACGTTTATCATGATAATGCCTGTGCTCATAAAGATCAACATACTCTCTGTGCTTTCACTCAGCCTTATCACAATAATCCTGGGTGAATCAATGCTGGTTTATGGTATAAAAATGGTCCTGCCCAACGATCCCATATGGCATGATACGGGAATAAAAACGCCTCTCCAGTTGAAGATCAGGAGGGTCTTTATATATGCGTCAGCATCTTCCGTCGGATTAACAGCAATACTACTGGCAACTAGACTGTTTTTTGATCTGCCCTTTTACATTGCCATTGCAATAATAATTACTCCATTCTTTTTCCCCGGGTACATAGGCTCTAAGGCCGAAAAAGTAGTACTCAAGAAGGATGAGATGTTCGGAAGCTTCATCAGATCTCTCTCCGGATCAGCTTCTGCACGTGGAAACATGGTTATTGATGCCCTCAAATCCATTGTGCTGCACGATTTCGGGACGCTGACACAGGATATAAGAAACCTTTACCGGAGACTTGCCTACAGGATTGACAGCCTCAGGGCGTGGAAGTATTTCAGTGCCGATACCGGATCACATCTGATTGAGGTTTTCTCTGAAAGCTTTGTAGAATCCATTGATCTTGGTGCAGACGCGGCCAAAGCAGGGGCAGTTGTTGCAGACAACTTTGACAGGGTCATAAGACTTAGAAAGAGGAGACACGCCTCGGTTAACAGCTACATAGGCGTGCTTTATGGCATAACTGGAGGACTTGCATTCTCTCTTGCAATATCTTTCGGAGTCCTGGAAATAATCAACAGGGTATTTGCCACCTTCAATATCTCCTCGCTGAACTCCTTCGGTATATTTGTTTCACAGCCAGCCTCATCAATACTGATGATAGAGGTGTTCCTGGTTGCCATCCTTATGCTGCATTCATTTATAGCCGGAACAGCTCTAAAGTTTGCAGACGGCGGAAGGCTTGTTCACGGCCTCCATCATTTTGTCATAATGACGTGGATTGTATCCCTTGTTATGTATGGCACCCTTTACCTGACTTCCATCATGCTCGGCGGAGCAATCTGAAAATAATGAGGAAAACCTGAAGGCTTAAACCCACATCCCTTCATGGCAAATAACTGACGAAGACAACAATAATAATATAGAATTATCAATGTAGTGTGAAAATGGCAGATGGAGTTTCACAGAGAAAGATGGTGAAACTGCTTGAACAAGCTTTCCTGGATGCAGGTAATTCAAATTTGGAACCAGCAGAGTTGCTGAAGACCATTACACCGTATATTGCCTCAGATGAAAGCAGGGGAATTGAGGCCACGGGCAGCCTTCTGGAATCCATCCGGTCGTATCTGGAAAAAGTTTGCGTATCTTTCCCTGCTGATTCAATGATCCTGATACTTAACCTTCAAAGGCTGGTGGGAAATAGAGAGGCCCTTTTACCTCAGGTAGAGAGATGTGCTTCACTTCTAGGAGAAATTTCAACTGATGAGTCTGCACGCATTATCAGCGCATTTAACCCGCAATCTGTTTCTGAAAATGAGCTATCCATTATGGAAAAGGTCGCAGGGTCCGGGCTTCAGAATCAGCTGCTGCTGGCGCACATTTACAGCAGATCAGGAATACTGCGTTCTTTATTCCTGGATTCCATTCAATGGAAGCATGTTGAGCCGCCCGTAGCAGCATCAATTGTTCAGGAATATGCAACATCCGCTGGGTCCACCGAAGCAATAGGAGTAATAAAAATAATAATGAATCAGGTGGGAAATGAAACCTGGCTCCGCATTCTCGGGCTCAGACTGACAGGTAAATCCAGCGAAAATGATATATCATATTTCCTTGATGGGTTCAACTTCAACGACCTGAAGGATGTTGACAGTATACTTGTTGCCACGGATTCCCTTCTAAATGCAGGCGACTGGAAAACTGCACTTGATGTTATAAATAATGCTCTCAATTCCAGGAAGTCAGATGAACAGCTCCTCCGGCAGAAGGTGAAGATCCTCCTTGCGTCAGGTGAAAGGGTTGAAGCTTATGAGATAATCAAGGAAATACTGAAGCTCAGAAACGACGATCTGGATCTTGCAAGAACAGCCCTGGAAATGGCCTATTCACAGGGGCTTATGGATGAATTTCTTGAGATGTCGAGAACACACGCTGCTGTATTTTCTGACCCGTCTTTCCTTTCAAAGAAGATCGATGCAGAAATACAGAAATCAATGTTCGGCGAAGCTCTCAGGGACATAACGGAAGGGCTGACAATTAATCCGGGCAACCTTGATCTTCTCAAAATGAAATTCAGGACGCTGATCAAGCTTGACAACACCAATGATGCATATAACACCGCCCTTGAAATCCTGAAAATTGACCAGAAATCCGAGGAGCATGCAAACTATATCGTGGAACTGCTTTTCCAACGTGGAGAATTCGGGCAGGTTATTTCCTTCATTGACAGGTATCAGCAGTTAAGGCAGTCAAGGGCTGAGTATTACATTTCGTCACTTTTCCATACTGACCGCCATCATGAAGCAATAAAGGCACTGTCATCCATTCCAAATTATGCCGGGAATCCGGTGATAATTGATTCAGTGTTTTTCAACATAAGGCTTGATGACGTTCTCAAGGAGCTTGAAAGCTTCATAATACTCCACAGGGAAGAATCTGCAGGTCTGAAAATTGTCACTGACCGCCTCAGGGGAATCCCCTCTGATTACAGCAGCATAGATGGACAGTTCCTTGAGAAATACCCCTCCACTGCCCTAGCATTCATAAAGTCGTGGTGGTATATTTCTACAGGCAGGAAGATGCCGGAAGAACTTACAAATTATCTTTCCAAGCCCGTATT
>JAJZAW010000098.1 GCA_021799185.1 Thermoplasmata archaeon | reverse complement strand
AATGTCCCCTCGCATGGAAGGGCGGCACTTTACACTGTAATAAGCCGTCTTGAAGCTCTGGCGAAATCCTGAATTCCCGTCAAATTTCCGATACTCGTAAAATTAAAATGATTTTTATTCGACTATTTAATTTTTATCAAACAAAAGGTTCATATATTGCTAATTATAAAATATAGTCAGATATATATAGCATTATAATATTTCAAATCGATCTAATGGTACTATCTGAAATAAATGACAAACTGGCAAAGTATCTGATAATATCGGACATACCAAGAAGCGTAGCCTATACACTGGTGTACATACGGGACAAGGGAGAGGTAACCAGCGTGGAAATCGAGAGGGAGACCGGATTGCGTCAGCCGGAAGTATCCATTGCAATGCAGTGGCTCAGAAGAAAGGGCTGGATTAACAAGAGAAACATGAAAAAGGAAGGTAAGGGAAGGCCAGTTCACGGCTACCGGCTATCCAAGGAATTCAATGAAATACTTGACGAGATAATTGGGGAGCTTGCAAATAAAATAAGTGAAATCAATGAAAATATAGAACAGCTCAAAGCCTTCAGGGACTGAAATTTTTAAAATTAATGGTTCTGGTGCCATCCTGGCCCGCCACGAATGCCAGGGTGGCCAGGCCACAGAACAGCCCGACTTCCATAACCCCCGGCACCATCTTAATTTTGTTTTCCATTTCTGCGGGATTTTTTATTATCCCAAAATCGCAGTCCATGACCATATTTCCATTATCTGTGCGGTATTTGCCGTTATCCCTGAATATACATATGCCTCCGATCTTTTCAACCTGGTTTCTTGTCATCTGGCTGAGATATGGCAGAACCTCAACAGGGATTCTGAATGTTCCGATCCCATTTGCTTTAAATTTGCTTTCATCCGCTATTATACAGACATTTTTGCTGTTATAGGCTATGATTTTTTCCCTCAGAAGTGCCCCACCGCCTCCCTTGACGAGGTTGCCTGAGGCATCCATTTCATCTGCGCCATCAACATCAAGATCGATTGGTCCAGTGTAATCCTCTTCAACGTTCACCCCAACTGCTCTTGCCCTTTCAGAACTTTCAAAGGAAGTGGAAACTCCTCTGATTCTGACACCCTGGGCAATAAGATCCTTCAGGGCATCTATGAAAAAATTTACAGTTGAACCTGTTCCTATTCCCAGGACCATCCCATCTCTTACAAGTTTCAAGGCCTCTAATGCTGCCGCCTTTTTCATTTCTTCGGGAGTCACTGTTCGAAAATTCATGGATGGATTTAAGAATTTCATGAAAAATTTGGAATTTTCGCCAAAAAGTGGAATAAAGGCATCAACTCAGTGCTGCACTTAAGCCGGAAGACGGAATCCTCTTAACGCGAGATCTTGGGGCGCAGTTAACTATTATTTGGATTTGCGAAAAGCTGTTAAAGGTTTTCACGCACCCGGGAAGTTAATTTCCAGTATTTGTCTGGTATGGATGGCGAATGGCCAGTGATGGAGTTCCGGCCCACAAGAAATTCAAAGCTATGGAAACGGAAATGTTCCAGTTTCAGAACGGGGAAAATATCACCTGTATATACCACCCCACCGGAACGCGCAAACTTTACATTCACTATGGAATAACGAGTAGATTTAGAATGGCAATGGAAAAAAAATCATGGAAGGATTCATACACCGAACTGCAAAGACTGGTGCTTCCTCCGGATACAAACATTTTCAATGATCTCTATGGCGGACGGCTTGTTGAATGGATAGATAATGTGGCGGCTATTGTTGCAGCAAAGCATTCCCGCAGGAGGACCGTTACAGGAAGTATCGACAGTTTATTTTTCCTCTCCCCCATACACATGGGGGACATTGTCCATCTCACCGGCAGGATAAATTATGTCACTCGTTCCACAATGGAAATTGAGGTTGATGTGTATTCAGAAGAAGGCCTGACCGGCGAGAAGAGCTTCACTACCACATGTTTTCTCACGTATGTCGCCATAAACCAGGATAGCAGGCCCACGGAGGTCCCCGGTCTTATACTTGAAACAGATGATGAGATTCAGAGGTTTAAACAGGGGGAGTCCAGAAGTGTTGCCAGACATCAAAACCTGCTTGAAGCCAAGAAGAAGCTCACTGATTTCTCAAGGTGACTGGCCAGACTGAAGGGCTGCCAACAGCTCTGTTTGATTTACAATATCGCTTCGAAATGTTGCGGTAAATCAATGGCCTGCAATCACATCAGAACAGGAAATGCATAACTATCTATGCGGGCGAATTTCAAATTTTCTTCAATGTCAATCAGCTTATGCATTCATTCCATAGATTTTGCTCTGAATGCAGCATTTCGCACAGCAGAATGGAATTGATTAACGCATTTCTGGATCCGTCAGGATTTCAGCATTTAGGGAGCTTAACCGCAGATCTGGAACTGGCAGAGGGATATGCTTTTTCCCAAGGGGGGCGAAAGCCCTGACCCATTGGTATTTTGGCAATTCCATGTTCATTTCCTGTCCCAATAACTGCATCGAAAATCAGCTGACATTCAAGCTGGAGATAAAAATACGATGATAAACATTGCTTATAATAAGGAATCAAATTATTTTTTATATAACCTTGTACTTTAATTAATGAATGGCATTTGATATAACAAATGTATTAATGGCGCAGATTGCCACAAGTGTACAGTTGACCACAATTGTCAACAGGCTTTATGAGGTTGTGATTTCTATTTCGGCTGTCATAATAGCGGTTCTGTGGATACCCATAGCCATAAGCTTCTTTGGCTCAGACGAAAATCGCCGCTTCGAGGCGAGGGCACGGCTCAAGAATGCCCTGATTGGCACATTTATCTATGTTATAGCGGTCAGTGGGGTAATATACGCAGTTGTGAACTATATTGTAACCGGATCATGACATGATAGGATACCAGGAACTACTGCAGATCATTATCTATGCGGTTAAGGCACTTACACGAATCTATATGCCTCTTCTTGCCTTGCTCTGGAATTTCGCAATCCAGTATGGCCTTCAGAGCAATATGGCTTTCCTGGGCTTTGCCTTGAACAATACTTCTTATCTCAGTCTTTATTCATATCTTTATGGCGGCATTTTTCCGGCCCTTGTCAGCCTTGTGCTGGGCATTTCAGCAATATTCCTGATAGCAGGCTCAGGTAGCAACCCGCCTACTGCGTACCGAATCAAAATAGTCCGGACATTTCTTTCAGTTACGGTCGCGGCAGGTTCCATGGCAATAATTTCCCTTCTTCTATCCGGACTTCAGGTCCCTTTCCACGTGCTTTTTGACAAGGGCAATGTGGACTGGTTCAGCTTCAGCAGTGTTTTCAGCAGTGGTGTTTCTGCAAGTGCTGGCGATCAGGCATCAACAGAATCTGTCATAGCCAGGTTCCTTCTTCTATCGGCATACTTCATTGCAGTCACATCTCTCCTGGCAGTTCTTGTTTTCCGCCAGGCCCTTATGATCTTCTTCATCATGGCAATGCCTGTAATCACAATTCTTGCATGTCTCGACATTGGGGTCAAGTATGCAAAAATGGCGTGGGAACTGGTGCTTGAATTCATGTTCTTCCCATTTGCTGTTATGATATCCCTGATGCTCGCCAGGATATTCTCCGCAGATGTTGCGTTGAATCTTGCATTCCTTCTGCTGCCTTCAATTCTCCCGGGATACATCATGTTTTCCGGGAGAAATCTTTCCACAGCCCCTTTGATGAGTTTCATAGGGGGAATGACCCTTGGAGGCGTAGCATCCAGATCAGCAGGCGTTGCCACATCTTTCCTGGATTCCGCCACAACCGGCAATCCACTGAGGGCAGCTGCATCAATTGCACTTGCTCCGGCAGCGGATTACAGGCTCGTTTCAGGAATAAGCACTGGAAAGGGGGATAAAAAACATCTCCTTGATGATGTTAAGAACGAGGAACTGAACTATCGAAAAGGGTATCAGGGATGATAAGGCAACGGGTTCCGGTAAACCTTTTCAACTACAGGCCCACATTGCTGGGCCTAGAAATATGGAGGATGCTTTCAATTTTTATCCTGGCAGTGTTATCTTTTCTTCTTTACAGAATAACAGGAAACAGTGCATCCTTTTTGGCAATGGCTCCAATCCTTATGATTGCCATCAGATACCATAATATCACTGTGCTGGAATCTGTCATTGGATGGGCTTCGTACGCACTTGGGCATAAGACTGTGGAAAGGAGATTCACAATTTATTCCTTGCGGAATGGGGAGGTAACAGTGTTAAGATGGGGCAACAGAGTTTTCACTGTGAGCGCAATAAGGGGAACTCATTTACTGGAGACACGGAACAGGGAACAGTACAGGATTTACAGTTCACTGGAGAAAGTTATGAATGATATTGAACTCCGGGTAACTTTTTTCACGGCCTCATTCACCTGCAGGGAAAAAGATAGAGGCAAGTGCCAGCAAACAATCAGGAACTTTGTCATTGTTCAGGATCGGGGGTCTCCTGAAAACAGATCGGATGACAGAATCGTCTCATTGACAGAAAGAATGAGAGGCGGCTTGGGTTCCGTTGGTTTTTCCATAGGGGATGTCGAATTGCCAGAGCTGCAGGATATTCTGGCAGAGATTGGTTACCGAGGCTCTGAAAACATTCTTGGGTCTGATTCAGGCGACGTGAGCAAGGCAGAAATTGTTTCTGTGACCAAAAGATACAGGCATTACAGAAAGACATCGAGATACTATGCAGATCTGGTTCTGAAGGATTCAAGCTACGAGCTTGGGCCTTCTTATGTTGAGATACTTCTGTCAATGGGAATAGATTTCACTGTAAGCCTTTCATTCAAGAATATAGATGCAGCATCATCGTCAGAATATTTGAAACGCATTACATCCGAGAGATCAGCCGAAATGAGGAGTGCGGGCTCCAGTTTCACAAATTCCGGAAACAGGCTCAGGCTGCAGGTCCAGGATGGAAAACACATGCTTGATCTGCTGGGAAGCAATAATATCCTGCCAACAATAGCAAATTTAACCCTGACAATATCTGCGGATCATCCCGTCATACTCCGGGAAAATATTTCGAGGGCAGCCACTGCACTCAGGAAAGTTGGAATGGACTTTTTGCAAGTGAGTGCTGCGGGAAGGATGAAGGATAGTGCAGTACCTTTTGTAGCTGCCTCCGGTATGGATTACCTCATGAACACCAGATCGGTTTCATCCATTCTTCCATTCCTGTCTGCGGATAGTTCACAAAATTATGGTATCAAGCTCGGTTATGATGATCTGAACGAACAGCCTATATACCTGGATTTTTTCAGCGGATCCTCGCACAATTCAATAATACTGGGTGAAACAGGATCAGGAAAATCGTTTTTTGCCAAACACATCATTTCACGCTACCTTGAAGCCCGGAACGATCTCTCCATAATCATATTTGATCCCCTTGAGGAATATGACTGCTCATCCTTCAATGCAGAGTGCTCAGTTGCTGAGGCTAAGGACATGAATGATACGGCATCTCTGGCTGGAAATATGTTCCTTGCTCTTGAAAACAGGGACGAATCTCATAAACATTCCAGGATAATCATAGTGCGGCCCGGCAAAGTTGCGGATGAATCATGGGATGGCAGGTTGCAGGGCATACTGAGCGCAATAATGAACACATCAGGGGTCATTCCTGGCAATAAGATAGTTATTCTGGACGAATGCCACCTCTTCCTCAAAAGTAATGAGAATAAAAATATCCTTGATTCTCTGGTGAGACATTCGAGGCATTCCGGGACCGCAGTGATGAGCATATCCCAGAACGTTACTGATTTTATGGCAAGGGAAAGCCGATCCATAATTTACAACAGTGCCAATATTTTCCTGTTCAGAACAAGGAGCCTTACTGATAGCTATGTTGAGGCTCTGAAACTGGATGACTTTGATACTGAAGCCCCGGAAACACTGGTGGGCGGAAAGGGTCACTCCTATTCAGAATGCATCTATTCTGATGGCTATCTCGCAAGAAAATTGAGAATTGTTCCTGAAGATGGGGAGAATTATCCTACCTGATCAAAGTGAAGATGTGGAATCCTCTTCTCTTATCTTATCCTGAACAAGAAATAGCTCGAGTATCCCAAAAACAACCATCGGTATTACGAATGAAGTGAGCCCGAGGTCAGCCCATGTGTTGTACACTATGGACCACGCAACATAGAAGCCAGCACCTATGAAAAGGAGGCCAAATCCAACAAATTTGCCCCAGAAGTGCCTTTTCCACCCGGACACGGGCACCATTGATATCTCGTTCTTTGCCATAGTCTGTATGGACGATTATCAAAAGGTAATATTTCATTGTATCGCTGAACTGCTGGAGTTGATGAAGAAAGCCAGAAATAGCTGTCGATTCAACTGAATCTTTATGGTGGCGTCATTAGCCAGATTTGGAGTCTATTTCCCCGGAATAATTTTAATGGTGATGGCGAATAAGGGATTGTGTTTCATTCAGAGGACTATGCCATTCAGGCAAAGAACGTTGTTAAGTCGTATGACGGCAGGCATAATGCTGTTGATGATATTTCATTCAATGTAGCAAAGGGCGAGATTTACGGCCTTCTGGGCAAGAACGGGGCTGGAAAAAGTACCACCATAAAGATGCTTACTACTCTTATCAAGCCAACATCAGGCACAATAGATGTGCTGGGGATGGACCCATCCAGACAATCCAT
>JAJZAW010000097.1 GCA_021799185.1 Thermoplasmata archaeon | reverse complement strand
TCTCTACATAAGCAGGTAAAGATGGAACAGGGCAGTGTTTCAAATGTTGATATGGTTGTTCCTGGCGACGTCATAGCAACCCCCGAGGAATATGTTCCAGGCAGAAACACGTCCGAAAGCGAAGGAAAGATAATCTCTCTTGCTTTCGGGAGCGTAAGGAAAGATGACAGGAACCTGACTGTATCTGTGCAGCCACTGAAAAAGAGATCATCAATTAAGACCGGTGAAACAGTGTATGGACAGATATACAGGGTGGACCAGAGAAAAGCATCGGTAAAGATAGGGGCTGCTCTTGATCCTGAAACAGGCCTTATACAGTTCAATGCAGATGGATATGTTAATTTGCCTCAGCAGTATGACAGGAACTCCATATCGCCACTGAGGATCGGAGACATAATCAGGGCAAAAGTAATTAGAACAGGTGATAGAGGCTTTGAGCTTTCCATAAATGGCAAGAATCTCGGAGTCCTGAAAACACTCTGCCTCAGATGCAGGCTTCCGATGGTGAGAAAGGATGGTACCCTCTACTGTGAGAACTGCGAAAAGAGTGAAGTGAGAAAAGTGGCTGAAGATTACGGTGAAATAAATATAGTTGGGGATGCATGATGAAAAACAATATTGGTGGGAATGTCAAGGACGTGGAGAAGCTATCAAATGAAGTAACTTCCATGAGGAAAGAGCTTGATGACGTCAAGGAAGTTCTCAAGGGTCTAATTCAGGTCATAATGAGCCGTGAAGAGGGCTTGGACGAAGACGAATATAACTGAGGGTTAACTATGATAATGCCTATGAAGATGCTTGAAGAGAATCTGAATAAACACGTAGCTTTGCTGCTTAAGGACAACCGTGTTCTGGAAGGGGTGCTCTCCGGCTACGACGAATATATGAATATGGTGCTGGATGACGTCCAGGAAAGCGATGAAGAAGTTACAAGAAAACTCGGGACAGTCATAATACGTGGGAGCAACGTAGTGCGAATCGTTCCCAGGTGATTTATTTTAAACTTTCGAATGCATAAATCCAAGAATCCCTTCAATAAGTTGGAACTTTCTTGTGCTTGATTTATTAAATTTTTATTCTGGTTTCGGGATCTGAGGCTTAACTTTTGATTCTCGCGCCTTCATAAACTATATATTTTAAAATTTCCTGATATATTGTGATGTTATGTCCGAAGAAAACAGATTTCCGCTGATCGGGGAAAAATTCCCCGAGATGAGCATCGAGACGACACACGGTAACATGAAACTCCCTGATGTTTTCAAGGGGAAGTGGTTTATGCTATTCAGCCACCCAGGGGATTTCACGCCTGTATGTACAACAGAATTCTATTCATTTGCCAGAAGATTTGATGATTTCCAGAAGCTTGGCACCGAACTCATTGGACTTTCCGTGGACAGTACAATAAGCCATATTGAATGGGTGAACTGGATATCTGCCAACCTTAAGATCGAAGTCCCTTTTCCCATAATCGGAGATGCAATGGGAAGGGTTGCCAACAGACTTGGCATGATTCAGGCTGAATCCACATCCTCCACAGTGCGCGCAGTGTTTATTGTTGATCCAAACTCCACAGTGAGGCTCATAATGTATTATCCATTGGAAATTGGCAGGAATGTTGATGAACTGCTCAGGGCCATAAAAGCACTTCAGATGGCGGATAAGTACAAGGCAGCTGTTCCGGCAAACTGGCCTTACAACGAACTCATTGGCGATAAGATTATCAATCCACCACCCAGAAACGTTAAAGATGTGCCAGCACGTATGAAGGAATTCAAGGGATATGCTTGGTGGCTGACCTACAAGGATGCGCCAGAAAGTGACGTCCAGGAAATCAAGAAAATGGTGAAACAAAGAGGCGAAAAATAACTTTTCCAGATTGGCGCTTGCGGGAGGGCCGGGACCGGGAATTGAACCCGGGTCCGGGGATCCACAGTCCCCAAGGATGCCCACTACCCCACCCCGGCCATGGTACCTCTCCTGATTTTAAGCATATTAATTATTGTTTTCATGCCAGATCAGCCAGAATCCCAAGAACATCAGATGTAAGAAAAGCCCCATTCTTCGTGCCTTAATAGGGGTGAAATGTGAAGACAGATTGAAACTTCGTCTGGACCAGTAAAGCAGATCATTGGGAATTAGAGCCCGAAAGCCCAGCCATGAAGGAAAGCAAGTAGATGTACCTCAATATGTTGAATGCATGAAGTGCACAATAAGATCTGTGGCGCGGAAGGACCCAATCCCAAGAAATTTAGATGTTGTCAGATCAGCACATCCGTGGAGAAGAATACCGCGGGAATTCTCATGTATTCCCTGGTATGGTGTGAATACATCCTGGGCACAAGTATGCTAACCCTTTCCTCGCGGGTAATCTTACCTTTTGCAGAGAGAAACTCCCGGACAAATTCTGCCGACTTTTCATTATGGATAGAATAAATATGGCTCGATAATTCCACGGCTCTGGAAAGAAATATCTGATCGGAATGCGGGTTTACTGAGCCGAATGGCGGATTCATCAGCGTCGTGTCAACCCTTTCCTTCATTTCATAAACGTCCGAATTCATTACGGATACCGGGTATTTCCTGCAATTCTGAACAGCCATTGCCGCCTGAACAGGGTCTATCTCAAGAGCGACCACATGATATGCGCCAAGCATGGCTGCGGCACAGGCAAGAACACCGAATCCACAACCAAGATCTGCTACCTTCTTTCCCAAAATGTTACCATCAAGATATGCTGTAACCGCCACATGGGCAGCCAGTGATGGATCAGTTGGATATTGTTCGAGAGAGTTGTCGAAACTTTCCGGCTTCTCAAGCCCCTGAAGTTTAATCTCAAGATCCTTTTGAGACCTTATGCGCAAGCTCATCTAATGTTCTGGTGAACCAACTGCCAGATCAACAACTTCCCTGGCCTTTCTGGCCGATGCTTCTTTTGTCTCTCCCCTGCTCAAAAATATCTTCTCTATTTTCCTAATGGCACGCTGCCTTCTCCACGTACCTCTTTCGTGTGCAGCCAGCACGATATATTCCGCAATCTCCCTGTCGACGTTAATTCCAAATCTTTCCCTGATTTTAATCTGCCAGACCGGGATAAGAACGTGCGGGATTTCCCTTAAATTAGCAGTTTCCCTGCGCCCCTCGATAATCCTGTTCAGGTTATTCTCCTTATTCGGTTTGAGAGGAAGAGCCATTGGCAATAAATGATCAGGTTAGAGATAAAGGTTGTGTAGGTAGATCAGTATGAAATTTTAGAAAGAAATTATGAAAGAACGGTGTGCAGTATGCCTTTGGCAGTGTGCAGCCTGTTCTCCGCTTCCTGAAACACCACACTGTGCAGACCCTCTATGACCTCGTCTGTGACCTCAAGTCCGCGATGTGCCGGCAGACAATGCATGAAAATATAGTCTTTGCTGGCTTTTTCAACAAGGGCCTGGTTTACCTGGTATTTCCCGAACACCTTTTCTTTCTGCTCTTTTAATTTCTCTTCTCCCATTGATATCCAGACATCGGTATATACTACGTCAGCATCCTGAATTGCTTCTTCAGTGCTGTTCACAACCTCGATCCTGGAACCGGCATCCCTAGCAATGTCCTTGGCCTTTTCAGTTATGTCTTTCCGTGGCTCATATCCCCTTGGGCATGCAATGGTAACATCTGTCCCCAGAAGTGCACCTCCCAGCATCAGTGAGTTGGCCATGTTGTTTCCGTCACCAACGTATGCCATTTTCAGGTTGGAATACCTGTGCTTTATCTCATAGATGGTCAGGAAATCCGCGACTATCTGCACAGGGTGTTCCACGTCATCAAGAGCATTTATTACGGGAACGCTCGCATTTCTTGCAAGTTCAAGCATATTCTCGTGCTTGAACGCCCTGTAGGAAATCACATCAACAAACCCGGATAAAACCCTGGCCGTATCTGCAACTGTTTCTCCACGTCCCAGCTGCATATCGTTTGGATTAAGATATATGGCATGCCCTCCAAGCTGCACCATGGCTGTTTCCAGGGAGATGCGCGTCCTTGTGCTGGGCTTTTCAAATATCATGCCCAGCACTCTGTTGTAGGTTCCTTCATAGTCCTGGTATCTCTGCTTCTTGAATTTTATTGACAGATCTATAATATCGGCCAGGTCGTCTTCCATGTCAAGTACTGAGATTATATCTCTCTTCATATTCTCACCTCACAGGAGTTTAGGCACATCCATTGGATACTCTGCCACCTGCACACCGGCTTCGTTGAAGGCTTTTATCTTGGAATCAGCAGTTCCAACGCCCTTTTCAATGATTGCACCTGCGTGCCCCATCCTTTTTCCCGGTGGTGCGCTTCTTCCTGTTATATACGCCACAACCTTCTTCTTCACGTGCTCTTTGATGTACTTCGCCGCAAGTTCCTCGTTGTTCCCGCCTATTTCACCCACAAGGACGATTTTCTTGGTCCTTTCGTCGGCTTCAAACAACTTCAGGACATCAATGAATGTCTGACCAACAACAGGGTCGCCACCAAGCCCTACTACAGCACTCTCTCCTCTTCCACTTCTGGTTATTGCATCCACGATCTCGTATGTGAGGGTCCCACTCCTTGATGCAACCGCGACATCCCCCTGCTTGAATATCTGGTTTGGCATTATGCCTATCTTGCATTCAAATGGGACAGTAATTCCCGGACCATTTGGGCCAATTACAGTTATCCCTCTGAGCTTCGCCTCATGAACTACTTCCATTGTATCGTGGAACGGAACATGCTCAGTCAGGATATAAACAAGCTTTATGCCCTGATCTATGGCCTCGAAGGCAGCATCCCGAACAAATGGTGCAGCCACCGATATCATTGTGGCATTTGGCTGGAAACCCATGGCATCGGCTACACTGTCAACGACAGGCACCTTATCCTGAAACTTTGTGCCACCCTTGCCCGGTGATGTTCCTGCTACAATGTTTGTCCCGAACTTTAGCATCTCTCCTGCGTGAAATGAGCCCTGATGGCCCGTAATTCCCTGAACTATAACCCTCGTATTCTTATCTACCATTACTGACATTCAAGCGCCTCCTGCAACTTTTACAACTCTCTCAATTGCTTCCATCATTGTTGGGAAGGATTCTATTCCGTTCTCCTTCAATATCTTCCTGCCTTCGTCTTCATGCACTCCGCTTAGCCTTACAACGATAGGCTTTGTTATTTTGAACCGCTTCTTTGCGGCGGCAATTCCATTCGCAACTGTATCGGCCTTTGTCACTCCTCCGAATATATTTACCAGAATTGCCTTCGGATCGGCCTTCAGCACCAGATCAAAGGCATTCACTACAATTTCCACATCATCTGTACCACCAAGGTCGAGGAAATTACGCGGCTTCCCCTTGTGCAATGTAAGGGCATCCAGCGTGGCCATTGTGAGTCCGGCGCCATTAGCTATTACACCAATCTGGCCGTCAAGCTCTATGAAAGAGTATCCCTTTGACTGTGCCTCAAGCTCAAGAGGGGTTTTCTCCGGGTCTGTTATCTTTATATCCTTGTGCCTGAACATTGAATCGTTGTCCATGATTACCTTGGCATCAGCTGCTATAAGGTTTCCTTCTGCTGTTTCAACCAGCGGGTTTATCTCAACCAGTTCACAGTCCTCCTCCTGGAACACCCTGTACAGTTTGCCAAGAATATCCCGGAACTGTGCTGAGAGATTTTTGTCCAGCTGCATGAATTTTGCTGCTTCCCTGCCAATGTAGTCGGAATATCCCAGAAGCGGGTCTATCCTTCTTGTAAAAATCTGATTCTGCGGAACTGATTCTATCTCAACACCTCCAGAGGGGCTTGCTATGAGCATAGGGGCCCGGTCTGATCTGTTGAGTGTAATGCTAACGTAATACTCATGCTTGATGTTGATCATATCCTCAACCAGGACTTTTGTCACAGTAAGTCCCCTTATCTTTGCACCAAGCAGTTCATTCACGGATGACCTGACCTCATCGGCGCTTCTTGCAAATTTAATTCCACCTGATTTTCCTCTCCCACCAAGCAGAATCTGGGATTTCACTACCACGGGCTTCCGGTATTCCTTAATGTCAGAAGCCTGATCTACCACATAACTTTCGGGAACTGGTACGCCGTATTTTCTGAAGATTTCTTTACCCATGTATTCATAGAGATTCAATGAACCACCACTTCGGGATAGTCCCAAATTAGATAAAAACTTGTTTTAGGTTACCTCTTTCCTGCCCTTACCATATCGCCATACATGGCAAGAGATGCCCGGCAGCCATCGCCGACCGCTGTTGCTATCTGGGCTTCAGTATCCTTTACCACATCACCTGCGGCATATATCCCTGAAATGCTGGTTCTTCCCTTCCTGTCTGTCACTATATATCCACGGTCAGAGAGCTCCACTCCGGAGGATTTGAGAAAATCTGTCTGTGGCACGAGCCCTACATAGATGAATACTCCATCTGTGTCCACTACAGATTCTTTCTTTGAACTCCTGTCCCTGTACCGTACGCCTGTAACCTTCTTTTTGTCCCCCATTATTTCCATTACCTGGGCGTTTGTTATGTATTTGATACCCCTTGACTTAATGCTGTCCTCATAGGCTTTTTCGCACATGTAATGATCCATGTATTCCAGGACAGTTACAGAAGAAGTATACTCACTCATGCTTATGGCAGCTATGGCCCCAGAATTGCCTCCACCTATTACTGTTACTCGCTTGCCCTTGAATAGA
>JAJZAW010000096.1 GCA_021799185.1 Thermoplasmata archaeon | reverse complement strand
ACTGAAAATGAATTGGACATGGATCAGTGCACCGGTGCTGTCAGGCAACCAAATGAAGCATGTTTATCATTAATAATTGCATATAACTGCATATGTCTGAAAGAATCGCCGTTATTGGCGGAGGCATAACAGGCCTGTTCAGCGCAATGTATCTTGCTCAGGCAGGTTTCGAAACCAGACTTTTTGAGCGCGGGAATCTGGCATCGGAAACATCGGATAAATTTCATGGCATGATTCATAGCGGGGCACGCTATGCCGTAAATGACCCTGTTTCTGCAAAGGAGTGCATCTCAGAAAACAGAATACTTTCCGGAATAGCATCCTCATTCATTGACAGTTCAGATGGGTACTTTCTTGCCATGAGCGATCAGGAAGCGGATTTCGGGGATAAGCTGTCGTCCGGGTGCAGATCAGCCGGGATACCATGCACCGAGGAAGATACTGGTGACTTTCTTGTTCTGGAGCCATATGTGAGCAGGGGCCTCAAAAGGGTGATGAAGGTACCGGATAAGGTGGTGCATGCCTTTGACTTAGCCGCGGCAGTTGCAGCTGAAACCGCTCTGCTTGGAGCAACAATTGCCACAAACACGGAAGTGACACGGATCAATGTAAATGATGGCACAGTAACCGGGCTTGAACTGTCAGAAGGGGGAAGAAAGAGACTTGAGAACTTTGATCTGGTGGTGAATGCGGCTGGACCCTATATCTGGAATCTGCTTCAGAAAAGCGGAATCCGGTCACCGGAAATTATGCCTTCACTGGGTTCAATGATTGTCTATGATGGGAGGGTCACAAACTCGGTGCTCAACAGGATGCGCATGCCGTCTGACGGCGATATAATTGTGCCATACGGTTCATCCTCAGTACTGGGAACAATGGCAACGGTGGTTGAGGATGCTTACAGTTACACTGTGGAACAGGAAGATATTGATTCCATGCAGGAGGAGGGAGCCAGGATGCTGCCCATTCTGGAAAGGATGCCAATGAAACGCCTGTATTCATCTGTAAGGCCCCTTATTTCAGACGGCTCAGGGGATCCACGCAGCGCATCCAGAAGCTTTGAAATATATGATCATTCTGATGCAGGATGCTCAGGTCTTCTGACAATTACAGGAGGGAAATATACCACAGGCAGGCTAATAGGGCAGGAAGTCGCCAGGAAAGTATGTGATATTTTCGGGCCGGATTTCAATCCAGCGCTTCCCGATCTTAATACTTCATACCAGAGATACCGGGAATCCGGAATGATGTCCACCGAAAGCATTTATGATCTTGTCCTGTCGAGATCTGGAACAATGGACGCCGAGCGCCTAATTCCCGGGCTTGCCCTTTCTGTCATGGCATCCATCGAGGGTAATCGAAAGGGGATGTGATACGGCATGGAGTTCGAAGGCCATTTTAACAGCTCCCTGTCAGTTGAAGGAACCATGGAGTATCTTTCGGATTTCAGGAAGGTTTCGTGCTGTCTCCCAGGCGTTGAGTCCGTGGATGTGCAGGCGAACCAGTACATTGCCAGGATAAGGTTTGATGTAAGCGAATTCGGGCATTCATACATGTCCACATTGAGCGGGAGGCTTAAGGCACACTATGAGACTGCAGGGAACAACCATGTTGTGATTTCTGCATCCGGGAGAATCGCTGGTTCAGCCATTAAGGTTCTTCTGGATATGGCGATCTCACAGTCAGATGGAAAAACTGTTACAAGCTGGAAAGCATCCGTGGACTTTGGAATTCTTATGAAAATCATGGGTGAAAAAAATATTATGGCAGTTGCGGATGCAAATATAGGCCGCATAATGTCCTGCATTGGAAAGGCCATAAGCCCCGTGTAGCTCCAGCACTGAGGCTGTGCGATGAACAGTGTCAGTTGGAGAAGATTTCCATCTCAATCTTCATGCGCTTTTCAAAGTCATCAAGCAGCTTCTGCATGCTTGCCTTCAGGGCATCTATCCTTCCCTCAACCATTTTCCTTATCTCACCGAAGTCGCTGGGATAAAAGTGTGAGATTCTCCCTCCCCGTTCAAGGCTGTCCATCTCCCTGTATATGAGGCCAACTGAGGAGAGTTTCTGGAGGCAGCGGAAAACAGTGCTTCTATCCCTCCCCATTCTGGCAGACAGATCATCCAGTGTAATTCCCGGCCTCGCAGCCACAGTATAAAATAACCTTGATTCAAGTTCGTTGAGATCATAGAAGCAGCAGAGGAGATCAGAACATCTGGCTGAAGATTTCGTGAGGGACATTAATGACGCCATATAGGGATATTTCAAAGTAGTATATCGATATTGTGCATAAATGCCAATTTCGAGAAATTCTTAAATACGTGAAAACAATACATAAACAGCGTTTCCCGGAAGAAATTCCCTGAAAGGCACATATGGTGATTGTATGGATACAGACAACATAGATCAGATAAGGGAGAAAATGCTTAGAGATATGATGACTTCAAACACTTCAAATGGAAATAAGGCGCAGGTCAGCACAAAACCCATGGAGCTCAGCGATAGAACATTCACTGGCGAGGTTGCCAAGCACGACCTTATGGTTGTGGATTTCTGGGCGCCGTGGTGTGGGCCATGCCAGTATGTTTCGCCCATAGTTGAGGAACTGGCAAGGGATTACGCAGGAAAGGTTGCGTTCGGTAAGCTGAATGTGGATGATAACCCCATGATTTCAACACAGTTCAGGGTCATGAGCATCCCCACAATAATGTTCTTCAAGAAGGGCAAGCTTGTTGACATGCAGGTTGGCGCTGTTCCCAAACAGTTCCTGGACCAGAAGATAAAGAAGCACATGGCCCAGTGAAACAGCGGGGGTCATGATGTATGGCTGTGAATAATTACGACATAATAGTTATAGGTGCAGCTTCAGCTGGGCTGACGGCTGCGCTCTATCTTGCCAGGCAGTCACTGGACGTGCTTGTCATTTCAAAGGATATAGGCGGGCAGGCCCTGCTTACAGACGATATTCAGAATTATCCAGGGTTCATGAAGGTAGGCGGCTTTGATCTCATGAACAAATTCCAGGAGCAGGCAGCATCCTACGGCGCCAAGTTTGAATATGACGAAGTACGGGAAGCAGTGAAGCTTCCCGACGGAAATTTCAAGGTAACCACGACACTTGGCAGCTTTACAGCCACATCACTGATTCTTGCATTCGGAAAAACTCCAAGAAACCTGGATGTTCCAGGGGAGGAGGAGTTCAGAGGCCGTGGCGTGTCGTACTGTGCTGTATGTGATGGCCCTCTTTTCAAGAACTCTGAAATCGGCGTTGTGGGCTCAGGTGATCACGTACTGCAGGCTGCATCATACCTGTCAAGCCTTGCTTCCAGGCTTCATGTTGTATACCGTGGTTCGCGGGTCCCTCAGGATGATGATCTTTACATTCAGCTCAAGGAAATGCCCAATGTGGAATTTCACATGAATTCCACGGTCAAGAAAATTTCAGGAGACATTGCTGTTGATTCCATAGAGGTCGCACCTGTAAACGGCGGGGCTTCAAAGGATCTTAAGGTCCGCGGCATATTTGTGGAGATGGGTTACGTTGCAAGAACCGACTTTGTGAAGGACCTTGTGAAACTTAACAGCAACCGGGAAGTAGTGACCGATAAGTTGGGCAAAACCTCAACAGAGGGTGTTTTTGCAGCAGGGGATGTCACAGATGTGCCCTACAAGCAGGCAGTCATCTCTGCCGGCCAGGGTGCAACTGCCGCGCTTTCAGCATTTAACTATATCCAGTCAAAGCGGGGCAAGATTGCTGTTGTAAGCGACTGGAAAAACGTTAAACCCAGGGTGCAGGAATCAAAGGCAATGTGATTTCTGACACCTGAACGAAATTTTTTGCATTCGGAAAAGTCTATTTAACATCCTTTATTATTTCACTAATACTTTGGACTCTGATGGAGATTCAGAATTGAACACTGATCATGACTCTGACGTAATGGATGTTTCTCCGGAGACGCGCACACTCCCTTCTGGAACTGTGCCAACAAGGAGCCTTGGTGCTGGAAAACCTGATGAGGGCGAGGCAATAGGCGCAAGGGAACTGCGCATCGTTTCTGCAGTTGAAAGCTCCTTCACATCACGTGGAAAGTTCCATATTCATGTGATAAAAAGCAGGGACATCTCCAATGCAAGGTCGTTCTATTCAAAGGTTGCAAGAATCCTGAAGCTCCATGGCTACAGTGTTAGGAACCTGACACCTCAGGATATCACGGCACCTTCGCTTTCAGGATACAATGAAAAAACCACTGTCCTTGTGATGGAGGAAAACCTTTTCAATTCAGGCGGAGAGGAAAACGAATCATTTTCATTTCCCTCGGTCTTCAACGCCCAGGCACTTGCAGGAATCAACCATCTCAACGTGATCCTGCTGGTGAGCGATGCATTTTATGAAAAAATATCGCCGGATGTTGGGAAAATAATGGCGGTGTCGGATTCAGGCAGCGCTGGTGCAGTTGCAAGAGAAAGGTCTGGAAGCAGCATGAATTACGCAGCCATAGGCATACTCATGATTTCCCTATCCTTCCTTCTCGGGGCAATGTCGAATTTCCTGCCATTCTACGTTCTCCCTTCCCAGTACTGGGGAGATTTTATCCTTGTGGCTGAAGTCCTTATGGTTCTTTTTACCGTCCTTGGCATCGCTTTCATGACACTTTCGCTCGGGCGTGCTGATCAGCCGGGGCAGAAGGGAACGGTGGCCGCCCTCATATTCTTCATATTCCTGTTTGGCTTTGCTATTTTTGGAAGCAATTCTCTGGCCTTCAAAGCGCTTGTGGACAAGAATCATTTTCTGCTCTTCATTCTCTCCCTGGTTTTTCTTGCCATGTTCATTGCCAAGTTCCCCCTGATGATAGCGCCATCCCGCAGCAGGACAGGATATTTTCTTTCAATTTTTGGCGGGCTCATACTCAGCGGATTTATACTGTTCAATACCTCTCTGATCACGTATTTCATCCCCGGCGGGGAAGCCCTGGTGGCGCATAATATCCTTCAGGCCATACGCACAATTGGCACGGGCATAGGCACCATTCTCCTTTCATCAGGCTTTCCTGCATACGGCTACATATCACTCAGCCCGGTTCATATTGGTTTTCTTAATCCCGTTGAATATATCCCGTTTGCCGGGAATATACTCATATTCGCCGGGTATATTGTATCATACCGCAGGATCAGGAGGCCTTTGGCTAGCAAGCCGGCAGCATCAGCTTCCCGTTGATCCATGGGATTATCCCGCCAATACATGGCAGGAAATATGATGTGAAGGCAATCTGCCCGCAGATTTTTCGTGCTGAGCCATGGCGCCCAAAGCCTTTGCCTTCCAAAAATCATAAGGCTCTGCATAAGTCAGGTGCACTTTGGAGGGATGAATGGTCACATGATCTTTGAAGAAATGCGGGGCTCCAAACCATTTATGAAGGATGTCAAATTTCATTTAAATACAGGAATAACCATGCCAAACCATGCGGACAAGGCCAAATGTAATGTCATCAAGGGGCATTGTGGCATCCTCAAGCATTCAGGCTTCAATCATCGGCTCAAGGGTCCTTGAAAAAGGTGGAAATGTTGTGGACGCAGCAATTGCCACCAGTGCTGCTCTTGCTGTAACCCAGAATAATCTATGCGGACTTGGCGGAGATATGTTTGCCCTGGTCAGAATGGGCGGAAAGGGAATTACAGACGTCAACGGAAGCGGGGCATCGGGATCACTGGCTTCGATTGACACATATGAAGGCATGGGCATCAAGGAGATGCCACAGCGTGGGGAATACTCTGCTGTCACCGTGCCTGGGCTGGTACGGGGCTGGGAAACCATCCACAGCATGCACGGATCAATGGAATTCAGGGAGCTTCTCAGACCTGCAATCCAACTTGCCTCAGGGGGATTTCCAATTACACATAATTACTCATCCTCCATTGCAGTTTCGAGCCGGTACCTGGCACAGTATAACTGGAAGGATCTGTTCATGCCAGGGGGGCATGTGCTGGACCCCGGGGCAATATTCAGGCAGAAAGATCTGGCTTCAACACTTGAAGAGATAGCCTCTGATGGCCCATCCACATTCTATGATGGCCATCTCCAGGAAAGGATAATATCCGGGCTGGAAAAGCATGACAGCCTTATTGCCAGTGAAGATTTCAGAAAGCACCGGACATCGACCGGAAAGCCAGCACATACTGAGTTCGCTGGAACAACCATATACGAGACCTCGCCCAACAGCCAGGGAGTAACAGTCCTTCTCTGGCTCAACATCCTGAAGGAGATGCAGGAGGATCCGGCCAGGGCAACTACAGGTGATGTTTTGAACTCAGGCCTTATTGCATACAGGGAACGGGCAAAGTGGATAACTGATCCGGCATTAAGAAAACTTCCTCCGGATTTTCTCTCCTCATCATATGCCAGGAAAGTCATGGAGAATGCCGAGGGCCAGTATTCAGGCAGTGTGGTCTCCGACAGGGGAGACACCACATATTTCACTGTTGCCGACAGCGAGGGAAATGCCGTTTCAATGATACAGAGCAATTATATGGGATTTGGCTCCGGGATTGTTCCGGATGGCACAGGTTTCGTAATGCAGAACAGGGGGGCGTATTTCACCCTGGACAGGAGTCACCACAATGCCCTTGCGCCAGGAAAGAGAACATTTCATACACTGTGTGCCTCAATGGGCGAGAAGGATGGGGAGTTTGCCTTCTCACTGGGGACAATGGGAGGAGACATACAGCCACAGATACACGTGC
>JAJZAW010000095.1 GCA_021799185.1 Thermoplasmata archaeon | reverse complement strand
GGGTTTCTCGGCGCGATCCTGGCTAAATCCCACGGGGAAGAAGCCATTTTAACAAGGGATGGTGAAAGCTCACTAAGATTTGAAAAATACTCGGTGATTCTCTTCCTGATCCAGGACCTGTCTGAACTTATCATTTCAGCTGCTTCGTTCGGCCTCCCGTTGATAAATAGAGAGTAAGCAGTATCGTATTTCCTTCCAAGACCGGCATCGGATCTGGTATGATCCTCCATGACCTGGCAAATTTCATCTCCGGAGTAGAAATCCTTCCATGTTTTGCGATCTGCAACAATACTGAGCCGCTCCTTTGCCCTTGTCATTGCAACATAGTCAATCCTGTAGGGTTCATCATGCAGGTCAGATTCAACATCAGTTCCGGTTATTCCAGATACTATTGCATAGGACAGCAGATCCATGAACTTGAGATTTCCATTTGTGCGTGAAGGGATGTATATCACATTATGGAACTCCTGCCCCTTGGCCTTGTGCACGGTCAGTATATTGATTCTGGACTTCTTCAGGTCCTCTTCCTGATCCAGTACGGACATATCAAGAAAATCCAGATAATCGCCCGGTGAGAAATCTTTGACATTGTTAATGTAATCAGTTGAGGCAGAATAGATGGATGAGGCCGCGGCGAAGTATTCCTGCCCCAGTGATACCGATATTGGGATGATGATCTGATCAAGTGCAGTTCGGACAACCTCGATCCCATTATTCATTGCCCGCAGGTCGGATATGCGGGATGGTATTGCTGGTTCTTCCTGTTCATTCTGGAATTTTTCTGAAATTTCTACAGCTTCCCTGAATGAAAGCCCTGAAAAAGGTGTAAAGAGAGCCCGCAGAAGATGATCTCTTCCAGGGAGGAGTATTCCACGCAGGAAGTGCATTATCTCGGCTAACTGATCTGACGGGCGCCCCCTGGTGAGTGTTGAGGAAAATTGCAACCCCGTATCGGAAAGAAGCTTGTGGATCCTTGCAAGTTGAGCATTAGTCCGGACAATAATGGCATAATCGCCCGACACGCCCCTGCTCAACATTTCGGACAGCACATTTACAGCGGCGCTTTCCGGTTCTTCCGCCGCAAGGATGGTGACTTTCTCGCCGTCGCCTTTTTCCGGGTTATGGAAACCCTGAAGTTCACTTGAGACTGAATGATCCGAAATCCTTGATTCCAGCAGTCTCGATGAGTAGGCTAGTATGTTATTGGTGCTTCTTCTGTTGGTTTTCAGCATTATCTTGTCGTACCCCTGACTGGAGATAAAATCATTGAACTGAGACAGGCTTCCACCCTGAAATCCGAAAATTGACTGCTTCCGATCGCCTACAAAAAATCGCCTTTTTGCCAGCCGTTCTGCCAGCTCAACCTGCTCCCTGCTGAGGTCCTGAAACTCGTCAACAAGAACATAATCCTTAAGGGGCACCCTTATCTGAATCAGATAATTGTGCAGTATGTCATTATAATCCACCATTCCATGGTTTTTCTTGTAGTCCTCATAGAATGCATAGATGTCCTTGAAATCCATCAGTAGGCGCTCATAATCACGAATGTCGATCCTTTCATCATCCTGATCCTCTGTTCTCTTCCTTACGATCTCAAGGACACGCTCCGGAATTATGTCCTGTGGATAAATTCCGAAGCTTTTGATATACCTGATCATATTTTCAAACTTTGGCACAATATCTGACTTCAAATAACCTTCCGAGTAGTTGAATGTCTTCAGTTCCTTGAGTTTTCTGAAGATCAGAAAGCGCAAAAGTGAATTTGAAACCAGGTCACCAGAAGTGCTCTCCTCATCCATTCTGAATGCCATGCTGTGCATGGTTCCTATGTCCATTGAATAAATTGATCTGAGGAGAGTCTGATCATGGCCAGCCATCTGAATTATCCTGTCCAGCATCTCTCTGGCTGCCCTATTTGTGAATGTAAGGCATGCAATTTTCTGGCCTGGTACACCGCTCTTCAGCAGATTCACAACAGTGTCAGCAATCTCCCATGTCTCCCCTGTTCCGGGGTTTGCCACAACAAGAACATCATTTTCTGATGGAGGAAGCATAGTAATGCATAATCTGAGCCTTTAAATAATTAAGCTGAGTATTGCCGCAACAATTGGAAAGGTAGGGCAAATTAGCATATTACCGCAAATGTGTGATGCCTTGCCGTCAGTAATCTATGCCCTTTCTTGCTGGCACGCCGGCGGCATAGGGGTGTTTTACTTCCCTCATCTCTGTAATCAGGTCTGCCCTTTCAGTTATCTGATCCGGCATCTTTCTTCCGGTCAGAACAATTTCTGTATGGGTTGGCCTGTTATCTATGAAATCCAGGACATCGTTCAAGGGGAGCAGATTATAATAAATTGCAACATTAATCTCGTCCATTATAACAACATCCCAGTTTCCTTCATTGACCTGCTCCTTCATTGCGCGAAATGCCCTCATGGCTTTTTCAGCATATTCTTCAGGAGGTTTGCCCCGTGGCCTTATGACAACATTCCTGATTCTGTTCCTGTCTTCGCTGGGAATGTCCTCTTCCCACGCTATGAAATAAGGCATTCCAACATATTCCACCACCAGGTTGCCATCTACCCTGGCTGCGGACCTGTTCTCACCGTATGTGCCAAGCTTCATGAACTGGATCACATATACCCTCATGCCCCAACCAAGCGCCCTGAATGCCAGGCCAAATGCAGCCGTAGTTTTTCCCTTACCATTTCCTGTGTATACCTCCACAAGACCTCTACTTAGCCTGACTGCCACTTCCACCACCTTTGCACAGGATGCACGGAGCACATATTAATCATGTTGAGATCACGATCAATGCTTTCACTGGTTGTGTTGGATGCTGAACTGGAAACCATACCGGAAATTATGATGGATGATTATTCCATAAGAATTCAGGCTAAAAAAAGAGGAAAATCAGCTTCAAAGATGCTTCTTGACAGCAATTTCATGCACGCAGCAATAGAACGCTATTTTCCTGGTGAGTCAAGTAGAAGAGGCAGGCCGGACATAATTTTCCATCTTTTGATGACTTCGCTTGAATCTATTCTGAACAAAAAATCAGGGCTTCGGGTAATTATACACACAAGAAACAATATTATTATAGAGATCAGCCCCTCCATAAGGCTACCCAAATCTTATAACAGATTCGTAGGGCTAATGGAGGACCTGTTTGACAAGGGTGCTGTAGGGTCCCAGTCCGAAACTCTAATGAAAGTTGCTCGCGGGAACTGGAGAGATGCCATGAGCATTGCAGGCGGCGAACCCATACTGTTGTCCCCAAGAGGAATCCCAAGAAAAATTTCTGAAGTCTTTCATGGGGAAGGCGACAAGGCGGTCATTATTGGCGGATTCTCTCAGGGAGACTTTATTTCAGACGTTTATTCACTGGGCTCTGGAATTTCCATATATCCGGATGAACTCACAATCTGGTCCGTTGCAATGGAATCCATATGCCAGTATGAGCGGGATTACGGATATGTATGAAGGACAGACACACCCATATTTCTTTGAACGTTGCGTAGCAACAAAAAAATAAATTAATACGGTAAAGATAAAGGAAGACCTAAAGGTTAGGATCAACATGGCACGAATGCATACCAGAAAGAGAGGAAAATCAAAGTCCAGAAAGTTATTCAGCAGCCAGAAACCGAACTGGATTCAATTTTCGAACGAAGAAATAACTAAAATGATAGTGGATATGAAAAAGTCAGGCACCTCCCCTTCCCTGATAGGAATACGGCTCAGGGATGAGTACGGTATTCCTGGGGCCAAGGCAGTCCTTGGCATAAAACTAGGCCAGGTTCTGAGAGAAAAAGGTCTCACTGATCCTGTCCCTGAGGACCTCATGAATCTCATAAGAAGGTACCAGAATGTCTCAAAGCATATGGAGCTTAATTCCAAGGATTTCAGTAATAAGAGAGGCCAGATGCTCATCATGTCAAAGATACTCAGGTTGGTAAAATACTACAAGAGAGAAGGCAAACTGGCACCTGAATGGAACTTGGCAAAGGTACTATGAACAAATGCTTAAGGATATAATAGATGAGAAATTTTACGGCATCCTGCAGGAGGGTGCTCGCAGAATAATCAAAAATGATTATGTAAGAATTCTGACGCATTATGATGGAGACGGAGGAAGTGCTGCCATTATTCTTGCCAAAGCGCTTCGTCGTAAGGAAATTAAATTTCACGTCGGATTTATAAAAAGCCTGGATGGAACCAAATTCAGGGAGAGGTTTGATGAGGCAAAAGACCTGTTCACTGTGATCACGGATGCAGGTTCAGACCAGGCTGGATCAATAAATGAGTATGAGAACGTTGTAATTCTGGATCATCATTTTTTCAGGGAAAATCAGTTTAAGGGACTGAACATTAATGCGCGCAACTTCGGAGTTGATGGCACACGTGAAGCATGTGGTGCAACAATGGCTTTCCTGATGGCACTTGCCATTGACGAAAAAAATGCAGATTTGCTCCCCTTCATGGTGTCCGGTGCAATTGCAGACAAGCAGGACATTGGCGGTTTTCGCGGACTTAACAAAGTATTGATGGATCATTATGGAAGAGATCTGAAGCCTGAGCACACACTCAACCTCGAAGGGCAGACACTTCAGGAAGGCATCACGTACTCCACGGACCCTTTCTTTTTTGACCTATCCGGAAAACCGGAAAATGTAAAATCCGAGCTGCAGAAACTCTCAATCGACGGAAGCAGGAGCATATTTGATCTCACTGATGACGAGAAGAGGTCACTGGCCGAGTATCTTTCCTGGAAGCTCCTCTCACAGAATGCCGGGCCTGAAGCTATTAAATACGTTGAAAGTGACATCCTGAGATTCCCCGGCAGTGACTTCAGCTCAAAGGAGATCAGCTCTATTGTGGATGGAAATGCCAAGGTTGGAATGAATTCTGTTCCGGTTGTGTATTTCCTGGGAGACGAAAGCTTCCGGGGGGATATGATAGACAACTGGAAGATTTTTAAGACCAAACTTATTGAATACGCATACAGGGCATACAAGGAGATATTTGAAGACACAAATGTGAGATATTTTTATGCACCGGAATCCGAGATGGCAGGCGCCATTAGTGGGATTCTAATGCTTTACATGCTTAAACAGGACAAACCACTCATAGGGTTCAACGTGGGCACAGGTGATACGAAGGTTTCGTCAAGAGGATCCAGAAGACAGGTGGAAAAGGGTCTCAACCTGTCCCTGGTCATGAAGAAAAGTGCTGAAGAGGTGGGAGGATCAGGCGGCGGCCATGACATTGCCGCCGGGGCTGTAATTCCAAGAGGAAAGGAAAAACAGTTTGTGGAGATTGCCAACAGGTTAGTTGGAGATCAGCTCAATCACCTTTTCAATGATCAGAAACAGAATGATTGATTCCAAAGATTAAGCGATAACTTTTCTATAGTGTTACAATTGAAGCGATCGAGAGGACATCATGAATGAAGGAAATGGCACGGAGAATCTGTATCTTCCAGGTGAAGAGAGGTTTGGCTTTTTCACATCCGCCTTTTACGGCATTGTAAACACAGTTCCCACACTGAGACGATTCTACAGATTCGTGGAGGGTCAAGTCACATCCATGAAATTTGAATCATTGCTGGACATAGGTTCAGGCCAGGGCCATGTTCTTCTGGGAATTATGAAAAATAACCAGTCAGCCAGGGGAATGGGCATCGACCCATCACCTGGAATGATCAGGATATCCATGAAAAAGTGCATGCGCATGGGCCTGTGCCATCGCGTTACATTTCTCCCCGGAAGCAGCCGCAATATACCGGGAAACGTGAATTTTGATATTATTTACACAAGCCTCTCATTTCATCACTGGAAGCACAGGGCCGAAAGCGTGGAGCAGGTTCTTAAGCGCGTGAATGAGGGTGGGAAATTTTTAATCTTTGAGATCACTGATGATGGCAGCTTCAACAGGAAATTTGTCAGGTCGCACCTCATGGAGAGAAACGATTTCATTGAAATCGGAAAAAACATCAACATTGTCCCGGAGATAGTGGAAGCTGATGGATATATAATGGCAGCTTTTACCAGAGAATGAATATCATCTCTCCGTTGCCTTGCCGGAGCCATGCCATGCTCTCATCCCACCCTTGAGATGCCCCACATCAGAAACCCCACTCCTCAGGAGAGCAGCTGCCGCAGCTCTACTTCTGTGTCCTGTGGCGCATACCAGTAAATACGATGAATTCCTGTCCAGAGAGGCCAGGTTATCCTTCAGAGTTCCGAGGGGTTTCAATTCTGAACCCCTGATGTGCCCTCTGTTGTATTCAGGCGGAGTTCTTACATCTATGACCCTGTGATTCCCTTCTTTTATGATTCTCTCAAATTCTTCCGGATCATATTCCTTCAATCCGTCCGGTGTCCTGAAATAGTCCATTATACCCATAAAGATAGCATACAGGTTCGCTATATATCTGTATTGCCGGCCTGAACCGGATTGGCTGAGGCTTCATCCTGGCCCGTTATGGCTTAAGGCAAGCATTTTTTTCAGGTTGCGTTCACCATATAAATTATATTTATAGAATCTAAATGCAAAAGATTTAAATCAATGAGGAATTATGAACTGAATGGCTCGTATAGGAGTCCTTACATCTGATTTTAAATTCTACCATGATGTAATAGAACTGCTTAAGGTGTGGCAGCTTCCATTTGTAAGCCTTAATGAGCGTGAAGAGATCCCCCCGGATGTTGGAGTACTATTAAGTTCTTCAAGGGATGAGTTTTCTATACCGAATCAAGATCGGAA
>JAJZAW010000094.1 GCA_021799185.1 Thermoplasmata archaeon | reverse complement strand
GCAACGCAAGAGTGTTAAAATGACAAAATTCGAAGAATTCCAGCTGAGAAGTGAACTTTTAAATTCACTGCACAAAATAGGTTTTGATGAAGCTACTGAAGTCCAGGAGAAAGCTATTCCTCTGGCAATGCAGGGCACTGACATGGTTGTCAGGTCTAAGACTGGCACTGGAAAAACTGGTGCATTCCTGATCCCTATCATTCAGAAGCTTGAGAAGAAAGACAGAAACGCAGCATTGGTTGTTGCCCCCACCAGGGAACTTGCACTTCAGGTTTATGGGGTGGCAACCCAGATGGGTACGTCTTCCGGAATAAGATCAACAGTTGTTTACGGGAAGGTTAGCATTGAGAAGCAGATTCAAAACATACACAAGGGCACAAATATCATAATCGGGACGCCCGGCAGGCTCATAGATCTCATGAAAAGAGGTGAACTTGACCTGTCCAGGGTTAAATTTGTTGTTCTCGATGAGGCCGACATAATGTTTGACCTCGGGTTTATTGAGGATGTCGAATATATTCTTTCCAAGACCCCGGCAACGAGGCAGACAATGCTGTTATCAGCAACTGTTCAGGAAAGAATTCTCAAACTGGCAAAGAAATATATGCATGAGCCTGAATTTATCAGAGTGGGGGAGGAGAAAGTTCTCACCGTGAACACAATTTCGCACAGCTATGCCCTATCTGCCGATCATTCGAAGATAGCTACACTTCTGGCTTATCTTAATGAGTACAAGCCGCCAAAATCAATAATCTTTTCAGAAACCAAAAGAGGGGCGGATTACATATATAAGATACTGGTGAAGCAGGGCTATTCTGCCATGGTCATGCACGGGGACCTGACACAGGCACAGAGGGAGCACTCACTGGAGCAGTTCCGGAAGAATGCACAATTCCTGGTGGCTACAAATGTTGCGGCCAGAGGTCTTGACATAACAGATGTATCAGACATAATCAACTTCGATCTTCCAGGGGAACCTGAAGTTTACGTGCACCGGGTAGGAAGATCAGCCAGAATGGGAAAAAACGGGTCAGCTTTCAGCATTATTTATGACGACGAGATGAACCTCATAAAAAATATTGAGAAGAATGTTAAGATCCACATGAGCCGAATAGAGCTGGATCAGGAGCCATTCGCCCACATCAGTGACAGCATTTCTATGGGAATGCGTGGCGGCCAGAGGCCAAGAAGAAATATGGGAAGCCGTCCAAATTATAGCAATAATCGAAGAAGGCCAGGAAACCGCACATATGGCGGTTCAAGGTCTTACTGATCTGCCTAGGGTTCATCAAAAGCCTCAGGAAAACTTGAATCTATTCCTGAGTTCTATATATTCTTCCATTATTTTTTCAGGCAGTTCAGGTCCAAGAGAATCCAGATACGCGCCTATTTCTGATACCTCTTTTTTCCATTCATCCCGGTCTATCTTGAACAGAAGCCTTCTGTGACCATCTGGTATGTTAACGCCATCCAGATTGAAATCAAGGTCTGGAATGTAGCCTATCTCTGTCCTGATAGCCCCTACCTGGTTGTTCTGACGCTTAATCATCCATTCAATCACCCTGAGGTTTTCTCCGAATCCTGGCCATATGAATGATCCATTGCTGTCACGCCTGAACCAGTTCACATAAAAGATTCCTGGAAGATGGCTGGCTCTGCTTCCAATCTCAATCCAGTGCCTGAAATAGTCTGAGATGTTGTATCCGCAGAATGGCCTCATTGCCATGGGATCCCTCCTGACTTCGCCAACATTCCCCTCTGCAGCCGCAGTTTGCTCTACTCCCATGGTTGCGCCAAGAAAAACCCCATGATTCCAATCAAATGCCTGGTATACAAGAGGAACGGTGTCACCGCGTCTCCCGCCAAATATTATGCCAGTCACTGGAACGCCTTCCGGGTTGTTTATTTCACTGGAGAGATCAGGATAATTTGACAAGGGTGTGGTGAAACGCGAATTTGGATGAGCTGCCTTGGCTCCATTTGCCCTGTTGAATTTCCTTCCCTGCCAGTCGATGATTTCATCAGGTGAATCTGGCAATCCTTCCCACCATGGCTCTCTCTTATCTGTTAACGCCACGTTTGTGAATATAGTATCATGGGAGATGGATTTCATAGCATTTGGGTTTGTTTTACTGTTTGTTCCCGGCACTACCCCAAAAAATCCATTTTCCGGATTCATTGCATAAAGATGTCCGTCCCTGCCAATATGTATCCAGGCTATATCATCACCTATGAGCCTGGTCTTCCAGCCCTTCTTGACATATTCTACCGGAGGGTTAATCATGGCCAGGTTTGTTTTGCCGCTGGCACTGGGGAATGCTGCAAGAAAATAGTATTTCCTGCCATCAGGATTCTCTACCTCCAGGATGAGCATATGTTCTGCCATCCAACCCTGCTGGTATGCTTCAACGGAAGCAATTCTTAGGGCATGGCATTTTTTGCTCAGCAAGGCATTGCCTCCATAGGCAGAATTGATGCTGATTATGTGCGCGTCAACATTTGGTCTTTCCCAGGGAAAATGAAGAATAAAACGTTCATCCGGATTCAGGTCACGTGAAGCGTGAATGCTCCTAATGTAATTCCCTCGTTCGGCTATTTTCTCCATGGCAACTTGGCCCATTCTTGTCATAATATACATATTCACCACAACGTATGGGCTGTCTGTGATTTCAACCCCGACTTCCGAATACGGGGAATCTTCTGGTCCCATTATGTAAGGAATAACATACATTGTCTTCCCTTTCATGGAGTTCTTCAGCAGCCGATCTATTACAGTATTTGATTTTTCCAGTGACATGAAATTGTTGAGAGGGCCAGTTTGCCTGTTTTCCCTGGCCACAATATAAGTTGCCTTCTCTGTTCTTGCAACATCTCGTGGATCGCTTCTGAACAGGTAACAGTCCGGGTAAGAATCTCGATTGAGTTCAATTAGCTCTTCCTTGGAAAGCATTTCACCGATTATTGATTTATATTCTTCTTTAGTTCCATCACAAAATACTATCCTTTCAGGTGTTACGAGATCTGCAACGCTCTCTACCCACTCTTCGACGGATTTCAGCTTTTCTTTTTCCATTACAACACTCCCATGCGAAGCATGAATTTCCCTTTTCATCGGATTACTGAGGGAAAATCATGATTATCCAGGTTCTCATTTCTCTTTATTTTAAACAATATTTAAGCCCTTTCATTTCTGTTGATAATTGTTCTCGGCAAATGTCGATTATATACAATGATGAGACCATATCAAGAGGAAATATGGCAGAATATGAAGCAAAATACTGACTTGCGTGCACAAAATCTTAATATGATCATTTAATTCCGGAGACTTTTTCTTAAGATACTAGGGAAAATGAAATATCTACGCTTGCTATGTTCCACGCAAGGGTCTGTGGGGTAGCCTGGTATCCTTCCAGCTTCGGGAGTTGGAAACTCCGGTCCAAATCCGGGCAGACCCACTTTGATTCCATTATTGGCCCGGCATCTTAGCATAACTCAACCTACAGGCATACCGATTCATGGAACGAAAAAATAAGACGTTGAGGATAGATTTAGGCTCAAACTTGGCGCGAAGGTCAGCTTCTGCCTTGTAACCCTATTCAATCTGATATTAGTCATTTGCAACCTAACCTTTACTCCATCTCATGAAGCAGCTTTAAGATTCAGGGACTCAGAACTGCATTATAGTATTATTCATTTATATAACGTTGCATCTGGTAAACTGTTCAACAATTACCAAAACATGACGGTGTTTCTGATTTATTAAGAATTTTTCCTCTGATTTTAAATACAAAACGTTTAATTCTGACTAATTCTTGATCTTCAATGGCACTCCTTGATATAGGCGCCAACCATGAAACCAGGTGCATAGTAGCTTTGCAGCAGGAGAATGAACTTTTTAAATTCATGAAATCAGTGTCTACTAAAATACCTGCCTATGTATACATGGAAGGCGAAGCATCAGAACTTCAGCTGTACTTTAATTCTGATATTCTTGACGCCCACAGCCGTTCGTTCCTTGAAAGGATTGGAGCTAAGCTGGTTGGCGATGTTTATGTTGTTAAACAGAAGGTGGAGCGTAAGGATGCGCTGGGAATAATGGAGCATCTTATTTCTGAACCGATGGTTGTATGTAACGCAATTTACGCATCTGAAGGGTGGTTAGTTGTTGACCTCAGATTTCACAGCTCCCGATACATTCAGGTATCAAATATTCTGGCGTCTTACATGCACAGTACGGACAGGGTCAAACTGGTCTATCTTGGAAGATCACCGGGACTGGGAGCAATACTTGATAGCCTTAACAAAGAGGTACCGCTCTCGATTGTTGTACTGGAAGCGCCAATAAGGGATGCAAAAGTGCCAGAATCCATCCTGAACAAGGATTTTGATCTTGTTGAAACCGAGAACAATCTTATGGAAGGAGACGAATTCCGCGCCATTTTATACAAAAAAGATGCAGACGGTTGCCTGAATGCAGTTTCTGAGGATCGTATTAAAAATGAACTGCTCTCTGATATCAGAAGGCGTGCAAATGAAGAGATGATTATCAGATATAACATGTTTGTCACCAGAAGGAATGATCATGTAAGAGTCATTGTAATAATGCCTGCAAACCAGATGGACAGCTATGTAAAAATAATATTCTCGATGTCCAGAAAAAGGGGAGAGAGTGTTATTACTCTGGTTACTGCGGCGCCGTTCGGCTTTGACGTTCTTGATCAATTTGAATAAGCATATCCATCGCAGCATTAATTCCGTGGGTGAAAAATCATATGGAATCGGCCGCAACTTTCCGTACCACAATCATTTCTAATTATACTGCGCTGTTTGAAACAGTGACCATAAATAGGCTGGGCCACCCAAAAAAAGTCAGGCCAAGTGAAGTTGATATGGAGGCTTTCAGAAAATGGCTTGTTTGGTACATTATAAATGCTGAAATATATGATCCCTACGCCGGAAGAATTAGCGGTAAGGACGTTATTACAAATGATGCCTTGAAAAAGCAATCTGTGCCACCATATACATATCTATACCCTTCTCTGAGAAGAGCTATCTCAGTGCTACCAAAAGAAACACTTTCTAACATCCTGGGGTATTCATTCGCGGAATCCTTATTAAATTCCTTGTGAGCAGCAGAGAATATTGTCTGCTTAAACGTCCACCTCGTTATGCAACCTATAAAACTATGGTGTTGTTCAAGGGTTTGAGCAGTTACAATGGGCTGTTGCGCGCAACTGATATTACTGCTATCCTGCCATCGCGTGCAGCAAGGCAACTCCCCATGAATTCTCGACATCGTTTGATCAGCATTCATTAGGGCAGCCATACAAACACCGGCATTGCTCAGGGGTCTCCCCGTGGGATTCATGATAAGTCTCAGTGATATTCATGGAAAATAAGAACAATAGAGATCTCAGCACTTGTATCAGGGATTTTTGCCTCCATCCTGTATCTTTAGGAGTTCTGTTAACCTGATTCAGCCTTTGATCAAGGGCGCCATTGTGATAATATGCTGTATTTCTTCTCACAAATATGAAAAGCGTATCCATGCCGTGTGGAAAGTAAATTAACACGCTGCTCGACATCTATGGAGAGAATTGTTTCATATATCTCTGCAGCCTGATTCAATACTGGCATGTTTCCATGAATATGTACCCCGAGGCTGTAACAGTGGCGTTTGAAAATTATCGAAGATGAAAATGTGTATTGGGTTTATTGATCTTAGTCTTGGAAATAACCTAAGCTTGATGTGCGGGCACCTACTAAAAATTTTTACACCGATCTGCTGGGATGCAGCCAGGTACCTATAAAGGCGCATAATTCTGAGGTACAGAAACATGGCCACCAGGAATCAGGATGATCCGTATGCCATCCTGATATGCCCGTTGAAAAAAGTGGCGAATGCAGTGAATAAATCCATCAAAAGCATTTACAACGGCAAATAGCGCATTATGGAATGAGATGCATGAGAATGTTACTGCTGCATCTGTGACTTCTGATAAAACCCTGAACTGATAAAATTATTATGGAGGAATTTAAGCTGCAAATCTTGCATTACTGGACATTATGCACACGAATATGCCTTGCAACGTTGAATTCACTTGATCTTAGCTTTTTCAGCAAATTTGACAACTCCAAACACTATTAACAGAACAATGAAGAAGGTCAGCAATGCCCCTGCAAAAGGACCCACAAGGAATGGCCCAAGTGCTATGGATTCCCAAGAGACACCAGGAGGAGTGGCAAACTGAATGATTGGCATGATAATATCCGTTACCAGCGCCTGTACAAGCGCGCCCAGATATAAACCAAGGATAAAAGCTACTGCCATCCCCAGTACTTTGTACTGTGTAAAGAAATCCTTTAACTGATTCAGAAGTCCCTTTGCAGGAGGTGGCGGTGGCGCAGGTTTTGGTTCCAGGAGCGATCTTATCTTCTTGAGCTCTTCAAGAATGTCATTTTCCATGCTTAAACATTCACTATGTTGAATATAAAGTGGATTCCTTATATTCAGGTTCAAAAAAAATGCCGTGGCAAAGATTATATTCTTATTTGTATCATCATCACTTCTGAGTTAACCGAGTTTTTAAGCGGTTTGATCCTGATCTTCTCATCGTTTTCTATAGATTTAAAAATTATGCCACGGCATGATGCCAGCCATAGCATTCTTCAAAGGCATCTTAATTGATGTAAATACTAACTTCCAGATCATTCATAATTTCCCCCATCTTTCCAACGACTTTTGAATCTTAATGAGTAGCCATTGAACATGTTACAGTATGATGAATCTTTATCAGTGACTACATATGGCCCAAGCCGGTAAAGCCCAATGAATGATGCCAGTGAGAT
>JAJZAW010000093.1 GCA_021799185.1 Thermoplasmata archaeon | reverse complement strand
GTCTGCTGATTATCTCACTCTTCTCATCTGTCAAGCTGTATCACCTGTTCAAACCGAATTTTCTACTTAAATATCTCCTCCAGGAGATGTTTTGAGATGAGATCCTGTGAGCTCCAGTGATATAAGCCAGTGCTAGCAATACGGCGCAACTGAACAAAAAAGAAAAAAATGTTTCCTAAAAATGGGAATAATGTGATATCCAGCTCAATTCATATTTCAGAATCACATGATAAAAAAATGAGTTTTTGGATTATGCTGGCACTTGCTGCTCCTGCAATGTGGAGGCTCTCTTCGCAACAGCTGGAGCAACAGTCATAACTGCTATTGCTACTGCCAGGGGGACAATTATGGCATATGTTCCACCAAGTTGATAGCCGTATGCTCCTGAAACGATCCCCATGAGCGGTCCACCGATTATGGCTCCTATATTGAATATGGTAAACAGGAAACCAACAGCAGTTCCAATCCATGCATCCTCAACAGATTCCTGGGAGAAAGCCTGTATGTTTCCATAAATTGCATAGCCTCCGCCGAACAGCACAACACCCATAAGTGCTATTGTAAAAGTTACATGGAATGCGAACATTACAACTGACCCGAGGAAGATCATAGCTATGCCCAGTTGTATCAACCTCTTTCTGTTGAAACGATCCCCTGCCATTCCTCCCGGGTATGCAAGTATAATGCCTGCTATACCGAAAGATGAAAGCGCTAGAGCCGCAGTGCCCTTGTTAAGCCCTGAGAAAATAAAGTACGGCGTAATATAGCTTTCAAACGCAAAGAAAGCTATTCCAAAGAACATGTACGATACGGATGCCAGCAGAAGTGAGCGATTCATGTTTTTGAGTATTCCCTTCATTGGCTTTTCCGGTGACTTGTACTTTGAAGGGACTAACGCAACCGTTATTCCCATGAGGGCAAGGCCGGACACTCCCGCTATAATGAAAGGTATGTCAAAGGTGTTCAGTGTCGAGAATCCGGCAAACACCAGGGGGCCGGCGAAAAGGCCGAGGTTGAAGAAAACGCCAGCAGTGGCAATCAGTGTTGCCCTGATCTTCGGCCTCATGTCACCAAGGAAAGCTGAAATTTGTGGCTGAATCATTCCGGTTCCGAATCCCACCAGGAACCTGAAGATGACTACCTCGTATGCATTTGAAGCAAAACCAGTCAACGATGAAAACAGGGAAATTATGGCCAGGGAAATTAAAATACCATTTCTGGTCGTGATACGGTCAAACACATATCCCCCAATTAAACTAAATATCGTGATTCCGATAGCAAATCCTGAACTTGCAACTCCAAGCAGGAAGGCATTCACATGCAATATGCCGAAAATGAATGCACCTCCAAAAAAGAACAGATTGGCGTCGAAACCCACTAGAAACATTCCGAAGCCAACCACAATGGCCATTGAAATTAATCCAACTGTGGTACTGGCTTTACTAACTGTTGTGTTTTCCATGCGTGACACTCTTTAGCAACCTACGAACCTGACCTATAAATAGATTTCTGTCTTTCCTATCAAATTTGAACCCTCATAAGATAAAATCGACAATAATAAGAAAAATTCCTGAACACTTATTCTGGTGTTATGGATTTGAGCAGATCAATGATTAAGAACCACCCTTTGCTGAAAAATGATTTAATAGATGTGTCTGGTTAACTGACTATGAAGTTGGTTATTAAGGGGGAAAAGGTCTTTGACGGCAAAAACGTCACGCCTGATAACTCCATTCTCATTGAGGATGGTTTCATCAAGGAAGTGGGAAAGAACCTGAAAGGGGACGAGGTAAAGGAATTTCCCGGGTCTTTCCTGATGCCCGGAATGGTTGACGCCCACATACACCTTTCCGGTGCAACCTCTGGCAGCCTGCTTATGGAATCCCTGGCCAAGGACCCCAGGACCAGGCTTCTCAGGGCTTCGGCATGGATGGAAAAGCTTCTCAGGGCAGGCTTCACAACTGTGAGGGATTGCGGGGAGGAAAATGCTCTCTTCCTTCGGGATGCCATTAAGATGGGTACACTCAGGGGGCCGAACATATTTGCTGCGGGGAAACCCCTAAGCCAGACATTCGGGCATGGCGAGCTGTCGCATACAACACCGCTTGAATGGAATGCTCAACGTGGAATGTCAGAATTATGCGATGGAGCTGAAGAGTGCATCAAGGCTGCAAGGAAAGTTTTCAGGCAGGGTTCGGACTTCATCAAGATCTTCTCCACAGGCGGCGTGCTGTCAGAAAAGGATCATCCCAACCAGGAACAGTTCACAATGGATGAGATTCGTGCAATCGTGAAGGAAGCTGAAAAGGCGGGCACCTATGTTGCTGCACACGCTCATGGGGACGCAGGCATCAGGAACGCCATCGAAGGGGGCATCAGAACAATAGAGCACTGCACGCTGGCATCTGAGGATACCCTCAAACTTATGCTGAAAAAGGATGTATCACTTACCCCGACACTTTCCATACAGGTTCTCCTGAAGAAGTATGGCAGGGAACTGGGAGTGAATGAGTGGGGGCTCAATAAAATAAACGAGGTCATGGAAGGAGCAGCGGTCATGGTGCCAAAGGCGAACAAGCTTGGGCTGAACATCCTGTGCGGAACAGACCTTGGTTTCGAAACAGGCAGGGACATAGACATTGGCAAGAACTGGACAGAGCTTATTTTTCTTGCAGAAATGGGAGGGCTGACGCCCGTTGAGTCTCTGAGGACGGCTACCGGAAACGCCGGCAAGATAGGCATGAAAGCAGGAACAATCTTGCCAGGCCTTCCCGCTGATATTGTTGTGATTAACGGTGACCCGGGCGAGGATATCAGGGAAATCGAAAAGATAACCGAGGTATTCAGGAATGGCAGGGAAGTGATATCTGGATGAACCTGCGGGACGAACAGCTTGAAATATACAGGGATTTCCTGAAAATCCCGTCTATCTCCGCAAAGAAGATGGGAATTGAAGAGGCCGCGTCATTTCTGAAAGATCTCCTGGAGGACAGGGGGATAGGGTCACAGGTCATGAAGACCTCAGGGCACCCGGTGGTTTATGGGGAGCACAATATCGGGGCTGACAGGACGCTCCTGATTTACAACCACTACGACGTGCAGCCTGTCGATCCCGAGAATGAATGGGAAATGGACCCGTTTTCAGCCAAAGTCAGGGACGGGCGCATTTATGCCAGAGGCTCTTCC
Source organism: Thermoplasmata archaeon (assembly GCA_021799185.1). GTDB lineage: Archaea > Thermoplasmatota > Thermoplasmata > Thermoplasmatales > Thermoplasmataceae > UBA509. The sequence goes on along the minus strand of JAJZAW010000093.1, from coordinate 3,671 downwards.
GACAACAAGGGAACCCTGATCGCCAGGATATTCGGCGTTGAGGAAGCCATCAGGAACAAGGAACTGAACGTTAACCTCAAATTCCTCTACGAAGGCGAGGAGGAGATAGGAAGCCCAAACCTGCATGAATATGTCACCGGGAATAAGGAGCTCCTGAAAGCTGATTCGGTCATTATGGAGGGAAGCCAGCTGGGTGACGGCGGCAGGCCGGTGGTGACCCTGGGAGTGAAAGGTCTTCTTTACGTTGAGTTGAAAGAAGAGACCGGTGGCACCGATCTGCACTCCTCCAACGCGGCAATTGCCCCCAATCCTGTATGGAACCTCATTGCAGCATTGAATTCCATTTACGATGGGAAACGGGTGCTGATTCCCGGCTTCTATGATGACATCAGGCCCATCACCGGGAAGGAGGACAGCATCCTGTCTGAATACCCGTTCAATGAGGACGAAATGAAGAAATTGTTCGCCCTGAAAGCATTCAGGTACAGCGGCTCAGAGAAACTGGTCAGGGAACTGTTCACCAGCCCCACATGCAACATAGACGGCATAATATCCGGATACAATGGGGAAGGAACTAAAACCGTCACTCCAAGGAGGGCCAGCGCGAAGCTCGACTTCAGGCTTGTTCCTGATCAGGACCCGTCAAAGATCTACGGGAACCTCAAGAGGCATCTGAAGGAAAAGGGGCACAATGTGGAGATAAAAGAATTCGGGCTGGAATTTCCAGTCAGGACTGATCCGGGGAGCGCCCTTGCAAAGGCGATGATCGCATCTGCGGAACAGACATATGGCAAGAAACCCGTGATAATGATAAATTCTCCGGGGACACAGCCAATGGCCATATTCACAAGAGAACTTGGCATAGGGGAAGGTGTCAGCGCCATAGGGGCCGGAGATCACAATTCCAGGGCACATGCACCTAACGAGAGTGTCAGCGTGGAGAATTTTTACAGGGCCATGGATCACGCCAGGAACTTCCTGAAAGTCTTCAGGTGACAAAGGTACTCTCCCCGTTTTTCCCCTTATTTTGAGTTCTCCACCTGATTCAAATTCTCATGGAAAAACAACCATTAAAGAAGAGAAATAAGGAATGCTATTTATCGCCTGCACTATGTAGCCCTGGCAGAGGACACAGTTGCCGGGTCAAGCCCGCAACCCCAGGTTCCATCCATGCGCCACAATGCGATAGGTGATGCAAATGAGTGCCTGCCCAATGAGAGTTCTGAATATTCAACTCTGGTTCCGGATTTCCTGCGTATCTCTTCCAGGGTACTGTCACCCAGGCGCCGGTCTACAAGGACAGGTACCGTGCTGAAATCGACCCTTGGCCGCAGAACAGCTTCTCTCGCATCGTATCCAAGCCGGGTCAGGTTGAATATTATCTGTGAATTCGCAGGCATGATCCTTCTTCCACCAGCTGATCCAACTATGCCTGCCAGTTTCCCGCCAGAAGTCAGCATTGCAGGAGCTATGTTTTCGAGGGGTGGAATCCCCGCGCCAATGGAGTTGGGAGTGCCCAAGACAGGGTCAAACCAGAGGCATCCATTGTTCATCAATACGCCAAGCCCCGGTGCCACATAACCGGAACCAAACCTGGAGAGCAGAGTCATATTGAGTGAAACTCCGATTCCTTCATGCACCACAGCCAAGTAGGTGGTGCTCTCATCCATTCTGCCACCAGAAAGGCCGGATGCCCCCAACCTCTTATTTTCTGAATTCCTTTCAGATTTTAGATTTCCATTGTACCCCATTGTTGCTTTTCTTCGGGCAAGGGCGCCATTCCCCACTCTAATCCATTCCGCAGATTCTTCGGCGATGTCTGTGAATGGCGGGTTATCCTTATGGCGTTCCTCCATGCTTCTTACAATGTCCCTGACGGTTGGGCCGCCATTAAGGCCCGGTGTCGTGGCAACAGTATATTTTCCTGCCCCTATCAATTCAGGCTCCGAAATGTTTACGCGGTATTCCTCGAGATCACTCATGTCCAGGTATCCGCCATCCTCCCTGATTCGGGATGACATTTTTTTCGCAAGATCGCCGGAATACAATGTCTCTGGCCCATCAATGGCAATTTTTTTCAGTGTGCTTGCCAGGTCCTTCTGTATTATTCTTGTTCCCCTGTCATAGATAAGATCAGGAAATGGGGTTATTCCATCCGGGAAAAATATCCTGCAGGCGCTTTCAAACTTATTCAGTTTTTCCCGCTCTGCCAGCAAGGCAAGTGATGTCATCCAATCGCATTCAAAACCGTTTTCAGCAAATTCAATGGCCGGTGCAATCAGATCCTGCCACTCCAGGTTTGCGCCAAGCCGGTGCATCTCTCCCAGTACAGCTATTTCTGTGGGGACGGTTATACTTTTCGGGCCCACCTGGTTGTTGTTATCCTTTACCATGGGCCAGCCAAAGAATTCCCGGTCAGTTGATCCAACAATGGTGAATTCATCAGTTTCAAGGTTACGTGGAGAGATTGTCTGTCCATCTATCACAGTATTTTTTCCATTTATGCTTACGATCCCGAGCCCGAGTCCCCCCACACCGCTCATGTATGGTTCAGTGACTCCGAGGGCAAAAGCCATGGATATGGCAGCGTCGATGGCATTTCCGCCGGACTCGATGATGTGCTTTCCCACTTCCGTTGCCAGAGGGTATTCTGATGCAACAATGCCTGTATCAGATTCCACTTCCTGTTTCCAGAGTGTCTCCGGAGGGTATCCAAAGCCATTTTTCAATTTGTCACGCGTCACTTGTCTGTCTCTCCCATTACCGGAATTTGCGATTTAAATTTGGGGATATCGAAGAGCATGCCTCCATGATTGGGTTGGTACTGGCTTGGCAATAACAGTTTCCTATTCCCACCAGGAAATGTCTCTGTTCTTCTCCATTTTGGGTTATAGAGTCATGTTTAGGCCCTTCATCAATCCCCAATAATTGGCGTTGGCTCCGTACGCCCGGTTGTGTGAGGTCTGAAAACAGAAATACAGCCACAGGATACACAATCAATTTTAGGATGGAGTACCGCTATAATTTCAAGAATCTTGACCCCAGGCTCAAGATACTCAGCATAGTAAGGTTTGTCAGGGCTTTTGGCAGGGGTTCAACATTCGTGTTCCTCCCGCTGGTGTTTATCAGCGTTTACCATCTCAGCTTCATTCTGACAGGGCTGCTGCTGGGGTTTGCAACACTTCTCATGGCCACGGTCCAGTTTCTTGCCGGGATCTGGACTGACCGGATTGGCCGGAGGAGCATACTTGTCTATTCACAGATTCCTGGCATCCTGGCTTACCTTGCGGTATATTATTCCGTCGCTGTGCCTCATTTCCTCTACCTTGCAATTGGCGCATGGTACAGCACCGTCATCATAAATGCAGTGCAGTATCCAGCTGTCCAGGCTGCAGTTGCCGATATAACTTCCGTGGGTGACAGGCTTTCGGGATTCACGCTAATCAGGGTAATGGCAAACCTTGGAATAGCAGTGGGGCCGCTTGTGGGTGCCTACCTGGCAGGCTACGGCCTTCAGTACATATTCCTCATTTCAAGTGCAGCAACTGCAGTGGAGGTTGTCATGCTGTACCTGTTCATGGGTGAAACATATACCCCTTCAGGCCAGATCGAGAAGAAGGCACGTATTCTGAGGGACACAGTGAAGAATGACAGGTTCTTCCTTCTGTTCA
>JAJZAW010000092.1 GCA_021799185.1 Thermoplasmata archaeon | reverse complement strand
CCCCTTATGAATTCTTGAAGACCTTTCGGCCCTTTAAGGTTCTACTTTATGATAAACTCATTTATAATATCTTTGGGGCATAAACTTCACCGGAAACAATGTCTTTGTTTGATGCGCTTTAGGCACCATGAACGAATTAATATTGGATGTGCAGCTGTTTCATGCAGGGCTAGGTGAATGCGCCATCACGCTTTCTCAATTCTCACTGCGGTCACCTTGTATTCGGGAGTATGCTGAAGACTGTCCCTCTGTTTCCCGGTTATTCGATTAAGTTCCGTCTCTGGATTGTTGAATGTGGCAAATGCTGTTCCCGGCACAATTCCCTCTTGGATTGATACCTTTATTCTGGTACTGCCATACGCACTCACAACAGATACCTCTGCGCCATCAGAAACCGAAAGGTTCCTGGCATCAAGTGGAGATATCTGGATAAAATCTGTGCTCCTGAGACTGTCATTTCCGGAACGGCCTGTCATTGTTGCTGCGTTGAACTGGAATAGAGACCTTCCTGTGCTCAGAATGATAGGATAATCCCCTGAGACCTTCTCCGGGGTTGGATGGTATTCTATTGGCATGATCCTGGTGGTTTTGCCCAGTGAAAAAGCACCCACATGCAACACCTGTGTTCCAGGTGAATCTTCATCATAGCACGGCCACTGTATGCCCCCATTCTCCATCCTCTGATATGTTATTCCACTGCCTGCATCCCACACTTTTCGGATTTCGTCCCATATTTCTTCAGGGGTCCTGTAGTTGAAAAGGTTTCCCATTCCCATCCTGGCAGCAACATCCCTTATAATTTCCCAGTCAGCCCTTGAATTTCCCCTGGCATTCACTGCTTTTCTGACACGCTGTACCCTTCTTTCTGAATTCATGAATGTACCATCCTTTTCGTAGGATGAAACTGCTGGCAGGAACACACTGCCGAATTTCTTTGCTGTCTCATTCATGAACAGGTCCTGTATCACAACGAAATCCAGATTTGAAAATGCCCTGGCCGTTGTATTCATATCAGGATTTGTCATGTATACATCCCAGCCTATGACCCACAATGATTTCACCTTTCCTTTAACTGCACCGTCTATCAGTTCCATTTCATCTTTTCCCTTCGTTTTTGGAATCGAAGCGCCCCACACTTTTTCGAATTTTGCCCGTCCTGCATCCAGCGTGATATAGCCGGTCAGCTTTGACGGCTCTACACCCATGTGCGCAGAACCCTGGACATTGTTCTGTCCCCTGAGTGGATTAACACCCGATCCCCTCCTACCGATGTTTCCTGTAAGAAGGGCAAGATCAACCAGAGACATCACGCCCTCTGTTCCCTGAACATGTTCTGTAATCCCGAGTCCGTGGAACATCATGGCAGGTCCGCCGGTGGCGTAAAGCACAGCAGCTTCCCTTATTGTGTGTGCAGCCACCCCGCAGACGTCGGCAGCCTTCTCCGGTGTCCACGGGGATATCTCCTCCAGATATTCCTCAAAGCCGGAAACACGCTGCCTGAGAAAGCCCTGATCCATTGCTTTTGCTTCCACTATGGCATTTGCCATTGCGTTGATCAGAGGTATGTCTGTTCCGGGCCTGATCTGCAGGTGATAGTCAGCCATTGAGGCGAGTTCAGTCTTTCTGGGATCTATAACAATGAGTTTTGAACCGGAGAGAACCTGCTGCTTAATTCTTGCACCAACAATGGGGTGGTTTTCCGTAGGGTTGGCGCCAACAATTAGAAAGGTGCTCGCCATCTCAATATCATCAAAGGAATTTGTTGCTGCACCTGTGCCCAGAAGTGCGCCCATGCCACCTGCTGTTGGGGCATGACAGACGCGGGCGCATCCATCAACATTGTTGGTACCGATAACTGCCCTGGCAAACTTCTGGGTAAGGTAGTTCTCCTCATTCGTTGCCCTTGAAGACCCCAGGATACCTATACTATCAGGGCCTGATTCCTTCAGTATGCGTGTGAATTCGGAGGCCACCAGATCAAGTGCCTCATCCCATGTGGCCTTCTGCCACTCTCCTCCCCTCCTGATCATGGGATCAGTTATCCTGTCGGGCGAATCCATGAAGCCGAAGGAGTACCTGCCCTTTACACAGAGATGCCCCTTGCTTACTGGGGAATCATTAACAGGAAGAATCTCAACAATCCTGTCACCTTTAGTGCCTATATTGATCTCGCAACCTGTCCCGCAATAAGGGCAGACACTGCGCGTAAACTTTTCAGGATATCCCATGGTTATAACTGACACCTCTTCAATAGCACCAGTAGGGCATGTATCAGAACAGGCTCCACAGCTGACACAGGAGCTTTCAAGGAGGTTTTCTCCAACATCTGGTCGTATCTCTATTTCATTTCCCCTGTTCCATTTGCGCCATACGAATTGCCCCTGTACCTCATCACATATTCTGACGCAGCGGAAGCAATCTATGCACTTTGTCATGTCAACTGAAATGAAAGGGTGGCCCGTAGAATCCCTGAGAGGCGTCTTATCCTTCACTTCTCCTTCCTGCATAATGCCGTACTCCACAAGATATCTGTAAAAGTCCCTCCTCATGTCCAGTTTCCCTGTGTCTATGTTTTTTTCATCCACCATCAGTTCCAGCAGATTCCTGCGTACGTTCCGTATTAAATCTGTAGATGTAACAACATTCATCCCATCTGCCAGGGAGGTGGTACATGAGGCTTCAGGTCTCACGTGCCCTTCAATCTGGACAATACATAGCCTGCAGCCACCATAGGGTTCCAGCCTCTCATCGTAACAGAGAGAAGGTATATCTATTCCAGCTGATCTGGCGGCTTCCAAAATTGACATGGGCTTCTCAAATTCCAGGTCCCGCCCATCTATCTTTACATGAAACATGACTTCACCTCCTCGCGGAATTTCATTTGGGCACTCCTCGCGAATTCTGCCATTCCAGTTCCAAGGCCGCACAGACTCCCTGCGGCAAGAGATTCTATGTCTCTTTCAAACCTTCTATAATCAGGGGTAGCCCCGGATTCCCTCCTGAACATGCGACTCAGTTCAGCGGTTCCAAGGCGGCATGGCGTACATTTACCGCAGGATTCACTGGCGGCAAATGTTGAAACATGTTCAATAAGATCACATATGCCCGTAGATTCATCGAAGGCAATTATTCCACCATGACCAAGTGACGCCCCAACTTTCCTTATTTCTTCATAGTCAAGCTTTGTCCTGAATTCATCCGGTACCATTATGCCTGATAATGGGCCGCCAAGCATAACTCCCTTGACTGAGCCGTGTTTCATGCCTCCGCCTATGTCATAGAATATGGTGTCCAGCGAGGTTCCGAATTCAACCTCATATATCCCGGGATTTGCAAATAGGGAGTTGAGTGAAAGAAGCTTTGTCCCCCTGCTTTTTCCGTATCCCAGATCACCGTAAGCCTTATGGCCGTTCCTGATTATCCACGGAATATTTGCCAGTGTTTCCACGTTATTTACAACTGTTGGGTTTCCAAACAGTCCTTTTTCAGTGGGATATGGCGGCCTTATGGAGACCTCTGGCCTTTGGCCCTCCATAGATTTTATCAGGGCAGTTTCCTCTCCGCATATGTAGCTACCCTTTCCCTGCACAACTGAAAGATCGAAGTGAAACCCAGAGCTCATGGAGTTTTTGCCGAGGAATCCTGCAGATTCCATTTCTTTTGCTGCATTCAAAAATTTGCTTATGGCCTCAGGATATTCTGCCCTAATATACGCATACCCGGTTGATGCTCCCACCGCATAACCGCATATTATCATTGATTCAATCAGGGCATACGGATTGTATTCCATGAGGTACCTGTCTATATATGAACCAGGGTCTCCCTCATCTCCGTTCATCACCACATACTTTGTCCTGGCCTTCTCCTTTGCCACCGATCTCCACTTTAATCCTGTTGGAAAACCAGCCCCTCCTCTTCCCCGGAGACCTGACTTCTCGATCTCACTGATGACTGAATCCGGGCTCATTGATAATGCAGCTTTCAGCGCAGACATTCCATTTTCGTGCATGTACTGATCAAGAGATGCATATTGGTGTCCCATTAAAGGACCCACAAGCACAGATTTCCTTGAGAAATTGGCTATCCGGGGAATACTTTTGTCCTGGGAAGATGCAGGAGCGGCAAAGCACTTCCCGAGGCAGTATATTCTCTTATCATAATTGCTCTGATCCTGAAGCTCAATGCCCATTGATTTACTGGCGACAAAACATGCTGTTCCTGAGCATTTCGCTCTCTCTGGCAGGCCTTTATTGAGCGTGTAGAATGATTTTATCTCTTCATCATATCCGGTACCTGCAGGTATCATCTATATAAATACAAGGATTGTTACTTAAAGAGATAACTTAACATTTAAGGGTAATCTGCCTGGTATCAAGAGAATGACTGCTGTGCCTCCTGTCAGAATACATGCATTTTCTATTTCACATTTTTCACATACCCTTTGTTTTTCACTACGAACCATAAATTGTCATATTATTCCATCTTTTGCGAAACCTAATTACGCAGGAGAAAATTCCTGCTGGAAGAATGATTGTTCTAGGAATCGAAGGGACAGCCCATACAATAAGTTGTGGAATTGTTGATCAGAAAGAAATACTTGCAAATTCTTCAAGAATATATAAAAATCCAAATGGCGGAATACACCCGAGGGAAGCTGCAATTCATCATGCTGAGAACGTTTCAACAGTCATATCAGAGGCCCTTTCCATGTCAGGCTTATCCCTGAAGGACATAGATCTTATCGCCTATTCCAGGGGACCCGGACTTGGCCCATGTCTCAGGATTGCAGCTACAGCTGCAAGAACTCTTGCAATAAAGTCCGGCAAGCCCCTGGTTGGAGTGAACCACCCCCTGGGACATGTGGAGATCGGACGTAAGTTGACCGGATCTGAAGACCCGATGCTGCTTTACGTTTCAGGAGGGAATACCCAGATAATCGCCAATATAAATGGAAGATACCGGGTACTGGGGGAAACCATGGATATCGGACTCGGTAACCTGTTAGATAAAGTTGCGAGGGATATGGGGTATCCTTTTCCAGGTGGGCCTGCCATAGAGCGGCTTGCTCTTAACGGAGACAGACTCCTTCCCCTCCCGTATTCGGTTAAGGGCATGGACACTTCATTCTCAGGGATGTATACAGCCTCGTTGCATTACCTTAAGGCTGGGAAATCTCATGAGGATGTATCATTCAGCATACAGGAACACGCCTTTGCTATGCTTGTAGAAGTCCTTGAACGTGGCCTCTATCAGACCGATAAACAGGAAATATTACTGGCAGGGGGTGTGGCACGAAACACACGACTCAGAGAAATGATAGAAGAACTCTCGGATGAACTGGGAATTAAAGCATTTCTAACGGACAACCAGTACTGCATGGATAATGGCGCAATGATTGCTCAGGCTGGAATGCTTATGTATCTTAATGGTTACTCCACAACACTTGAAAATTCCACGGTTGATCAGAGATTCAGAATAGACCAGGTTGAAGTTCCATGGATTAAACCATCAGTTAGACTGCACCGCACAAATATGGGGGCCGAATCACGCATTGAGATAGGGGATTACATGGGCAGGAAGGCTGTATTCAAACACAGGATACCGAAAGTCTACAGAAATAAAGAACTCGATTCACAGATCCGGGCAGGGAGGATGAGAAATGAAACGACAATAATGATGCATCTCCACGATCTGGGAATAGCCGTGCCAATAATCTATGACATTGACTTTCCTGCATATACGATCGTTTACCAATATGTGGACGGGGTACTTCTCAGGGAGAGGCTCCTTAAATTTGGTGCCATAGATATCATGGAATCGATCGCCGATACCGCGGCAAGAATGCACACTGCCAGAATTTCCCACGGTGATTTCACTGCCGGCAACATAATAATGGAAAATGATTCCACTCCGTATATTCTTGATGCGAGCCTTGGAAAAACAGATGCAAGGGCTGAGGACATGGCTGTTGATCTTTACCTGTTCATGGAATCGCTGAGATCTCACGTTCCGGATTCCGATGCATATTTCAGCAGGTTCATTGAAAGATACAGCAATGGCGTGGATATTTTTCCAGAAATAATGGAAAGCTTCCGGGACCTTGAGAAAAGGAGGAGATATGTTTGATTTTTGTCACAAGCAACCAGCATAAATACCAAGAAGTGAGCAGCATAATGCATGATTACGGGTTCATTGTGGAGTGGAGAAGGATGAAGTATCAGGAAATACAGGCTGACACAACAGAGGAGATATCCCTTGACAGTGCAAAAAAACTTGCGCCTTTTCTGGGGGAAGAGTTTTTCCTTGAAGATACCGGCCTATATATTGCTGCCCTGAGTGGCTTTCCGGGGCCTTATTCCTCCTATGTGCAGGGTACTATTGGAAACTCTGGAATCCTGCGGCTTATTGATGGCATGAACCGGAGCGCATACTTTCTCACCGTCATAACATTTTATGATGGTGCAGAATTTCACCAGTTTTCTGGACGCCTTAAAGGGGCAATAGCTCTGGAAATAGCCGGAAAAGGTGGATTTGGATATGATCCCATCTTCATTCCTGAAGGGGAATCCCTTACACTTGGAGAGATCCCTGTATCCACTAAGAACTCAATATCCCACAGGCGCAAAGCTGTGACAGAGTTTTTGAAATTCCTGAACGAGCATGGACATTTTGGTTCCACAATTGACGGATCCTGAGGATACCGTGCATGAAATTATATAATGACTTTCTATGTGATAAACTGCATGCGAGATACTTGGAAGAATTACCAGTTTTACTATTACGTTGTCCTGTTTGCCATTGGAGTCGTATTTCTTATCATCACCGTAAATGATCTTGTAACCAGGAACGATGCCATAATTAAATCAGGATTGTCA
>JAJZAW010000005.1 GCA_021799185.1 Thermoplasmata archaeon | reverse complement strand
ACAACTGTCAGACAGATGGAAACATGTTTCTGGAATCTCTAGAGCTTCATAATTTTAAATCGTTCGGAGTCAGGAAGAGAATAGTGTTCAGAAAAGGGTTCACTGTGATAAGTGGCCCAAATGGCAGTGGGAAGAGCAACATTGGGGATTCGCTTCTGTTCGTTCTGGGCACAAGATCATCAAAGGCAGTCAGGGCAGAAAGGCTGGGTGATCTGATTCATAAGTCGTCAGACGATAAACACAACAGAGATTACTGCAGCGTCACCGTAACGCTGGATACTGAAGATCCTGAGAAGGCCCCTGAGGACAGAAAGGTGATCCTTAAACGTGAACTGGTAGCTGAAATGGATGGTTACAAATCCAATTATTATATTAATGGCCAGAGGGTAAGGCATACTGATGTGGCAGATCTCCTGGATTCCCTGCACATTTACCTGGACTCATACAGCTTTGTTCTTCAGGGAGATATCAACAACATCGTTAAGATGACCGGGTTTGAGCGCAGAAAGCTTCTGGAATCCATCTCAGGAATAGAGAGTTTTGATGTCCAGATAGAGAAGGCGCAGGGAGATATTCTCTCAATAAACGAAAATCTGGGGCGACTGGAGGTTCTTCTGGATCAGACAAGGAAGCGCAAGCAGGATCTTGAGGCTGAGAAAGTTGTGGCAGAAAGGTATGAGAAATTGTCATGGGCAATAAGAAACCTCAGAATGACAATTCTCAACATTGAAAAGGAAGGTATGCAGAGGGAAGTCGCGTCACATTCAAGAAATATTGATCAGCTTATGCGGGAGATTGTTGACATTGAATCCCGGATAGCTGCCATGAACCAGCAGCTTAAATCCCTGGAGGACGAGAACGGAGACCTGAAGCAGAGACTGGAAGTCTCAGGCAATTCTCAACTGCGCGAGATCAGGGAGCAGATTGAAAACCAGCGCGTCGCCATAGCCGAGACCGGAATAAGGGTTGAAAACGGCCAGGAGAGAATAAGGGGTATTTCCGATCAGATGGAGGGGGACAGCAGGGAACTTGAAAAGACCTCACGAAGCCTGGAATGGCTTCAGTCCAATCTTGATGAAAACAGCAGAACCCTTGAGGAAATACGTTCTAAAATCAATAAAATTTCCCAGGAGCTGAAATCAATCCGGGATAAGAACAGTCGAAGTTCTACTGAAATTTTGAAAAAACAGGAGGACATAAAGGAGAAGGACAGCTCAATCAGGGAACTTAACGGGCAGATAGATCACCTGATGGAGGAAAGGGACAGAATACAGGCAGAACGTTCCGGTGTTGTTGCTGAACTTGGCTCACTTGAGGAAAAAAAGAAGGACCTTGAGTTTCAGGTCAGGGACGCTGCGTGGCGACTCAAGGAAATTGAGAAAGATTCTGGCAGTTCAAAGGAAAACACTGAGAAACTGTCATTCAGGTACTATGATTTGAAGCGCAGGCTTGAAGAACTTAGAAAAAGAAAGGACGTTCTTCAGGCAGAGCTTAATTCAGCCGGAAGGGAGCATTCGCAGCTTCAATCACAGATTTCATCAAGGTCTGGATCTGCAAATCGTGCAGTTGCAACTATCCTTGGCGCAAGGAATCAGAATAAAATACAGGGAATACACGGAACCATAAGGGAACTGGTAACTTTTCCTGAAGAATTCAGGCCGGCAATAGAGGCTGCAGCCGGGGCCAGACTAAATTCTGTTGTTGTGGAAGATGACGCTGTTGCCGAACAGTGCCTGGATCTGCTTAAAAGAGAGAAGGCCGGCAAAATGACATTTCTCCCTCTGAACAAGGTTCTCGGAGGCAGGCCACGGGGAAAAGCAATCACTGTCAGGTCATCAGATGGCGCGATGGGCTATGCATTTGAGAAAATAACCTTTGACCAGAAATATGAGGGGATTATCTGGTATGCAGTCCAGGATACTGTCATAGTACGCGATGTGCCAACCGCGAGAAAATACATGGTTGGGGTCCGCCTGGTAACCATGGATGGCGATATATTTGAGGCCAGCGGCGCAATAACCGGCGGCTATCAGGACAGGGGGAAGTCCCAGGAAAACCTCGATGCAAGAATTTCAGAACTGTCGGCGAAGATAAGGGAAATATCGGCAGAATTGGATTCCATTAATGCTGAAATTCCACAGGTAGAATCAGAATTTGATGAAATCTCACAGAAGCTCAGGGAAACTTCAAGGAACGAGGGGTCAAGATCTGCTGAAATACAGCAGTGGAAAAAACTGGTCGATGAAGGGAAGCCGAAGCTGGAGGAACTCAGTTCAAGGATTTCCGGCCTTAACAGGAAACTTTCGGAAGCTGATGGGAAACTCTCCGACAATGACAGGGAATCAAAGGAGATACGCGTGAAGATTTCCCGCCTTGAATCAGACAAATCAGCAATATTTGATCAGATACGTGAAATTTCGCCGCAGTTTGCAGAAAAGGAGAATGCCCTGGAGGCAGAACTAACATCGCTCCGGTCTAGGGAAAGTGACTTTTCTGCTGAGATCGTGAAGATAGGAAACGATATTTCGCACATAAGGCAGAAATCAGAGGAAATAAGAGAAAGGATCCGAATAAACAGCCAGGAGAAGATAAAGCTTGAGGCAGATATTGCTGCTTCCTCTGCCACGCTGGCACAGCAGAGATCGGATCTTGAGAAACTCAGGGCGGTTGAATCTGAAATTTCAGAGAAATCCCGGGAGATCGTTGACGCATTAAATGCCAATGAATCTGAAATTGCCCGAATAAAGGAAGGCATCGAAAGTGAAAAGGCAGGAATTGGAACAAAGAATGATCTAATACTTTCATCCAGGCTCAAGATCGAGAACCTCCAGTCACGAATACAGGATCTGGATCACCAGATGGCTGAAGTGGGAGGTGAAATACTCCCGGATAAAAGGTACATCCAGGAGGCAAAGCGTGAACTTGACGCAAGGAATGCAGAACTTGTAGAGCTTGGTCCCGTGAACCAGAAAGCAGTTGCAGAATACCAGCAGATATCAGCCGATCTTGAGGCTCTTGCCAGGGAAATGGACAGCCTTTCCCAGGAGAAATCAGATCTGGAAATACTGATGGGAAGGCTTAATCATCAGAAAGAGAAGATCTTCATGGAGATGTACGGGGCCATAAATGAGAACATGAAATCCATATATGGAGAGATATCTGGAGGCGGCGAAGCAAGCCTTGAAATGAGCAATGAATCAGATCCACTCAATTCTGAAATATTCATCAGGGCGAAGCCTAAGGGAAAGAGCTTTTCCAAGATTGAGGCGCTGAGTGGCGGGGAGAAAAGCCTCACAGCACTTTCATTCATCCTTGCTGTGCAGAGAATCAATCCTTCTCCAATTTACTATCTGGATGAGGTTGACATGTTTCTTGATGGTTCAAATGCAGAGCATGTGGGGAAGATGTTCAAGCTCAATTCAAACACTTCCCAGGTCTTTTCTGTATCCCTGAGAAAGGCAATGCTGAAATATGCTGATCACGTGGTTGTGGTAACAAGCTTTGATGGAGAAAACACGGATGTCTTTGAGAAATCCATCCCCGAATCGGGAAATATGGAGGTGGAGAGTTGAACCAGGACGAGATAGTGAAAAGCATTGTGGTTCAGGGAACGCTATTGGAATCAGATACAGCATATTATCAGGAGATGCTTTCAGAACAGGGCGTAAGGGAGTACACAAATCCTGTGGAAAAAGCCATTGCATCCATCTTCAGAATGTGCCTTGACGGAAGCATAGATCCATGGGACATCGATCTGAGGTCTTTCACGAAAATATTCTCGGATGTTGTTACGGAAGATTTCCGGGATTTCGGAACAGCCGGACTTATCATGTACCAGGCATGGCGCATCCTTAGCCGGAAAACTGAAGAGTCCATTGAAAGGAGGCTGCAACCGGAACAGCCTGCATATGAGGATGGAGAGATGGATGAAGATTTACCGTTGCATCTCAATGATCCGGTGGAAATAAACTTCTCTCCGCCAGTAAGGCACCAGGAGAAAAGAAAGGTCTTCCTCGTAGAGCTCCTGGATGCAATGAGGGAAGCCTATTCCAGCGGCAACCGCGGCAGGAAACCAATGGTCATGCGTGATCAGGCGGAAGCGGCTCACGATATAGATGAAATAGTTTCAAATCTTCATGCAGAGGAGCCGGAGAGTGAGATACTGAGGGTTGGCGAGATCATCAATTCGGATTCCAGGAGCGAGATACCGCTTGAGCAGATATGGGACACGCCGGAATTTACCAGGCCTTCATTCTTTGTATACTGCGGCTTTCTCATGAGGGAAAGAAAACTTAAGCTGTCACAGGCGGAGCCATTTGGCCCTGTAATAATAGAGAAGCCGCTCTGATAATGCCAAAAAAGGGGAATTGGAAGTGATGATAGTTTGGGTGACAAGGAAATAATAAGTGCATCTGAAATTTCAGAATTTGCATTCTGCAATGTCAGCTGGCAGCTCGACAGAGAGGGCGCACCCAGGTCCGGGCACTCATCAGCCAGGATGAAAGCAGGAATAAAGTCGCATCGGAAAATAGGCCGATCATACAGGTCTACCGGCGTCTACATATACACAATTTTATCAATGCTGGTGGCCACGGTGGCATTCATATTGTACTATGTGATGTCGCTTCTCATATGATCCAGCTCCCGCTGCTTATTCTTTCATTAATGTTCATATTTCTTCTGGCAATTCTCCTGAAGCTCAGGCACCGGAGAAAGGCTCTTGCAGTCCCCGAAGGGCGGGAGATTTATGAGGATCTGCAGAGCAAGGGGCGGATACTGAAATCGGTTGAGCTTGGAATAACCGGAAAGCCTGATATGATAATCAGAAAGGGGAAAGACATAATTCCATATGAATACAAAAGCACAAATGCCTCTTCGCCCCGTGATGGCCACCTGTACCAGATGTTTGCATATTTTGCCATACTTGAAGAGAACTATCCTGGCCTCAGCATACCCTATGGTGTCCTGAAGTACAGGGAAGCTGCCTTCAGGGTTCATAACAGTGCAGAGAACAGAAGAAAACTGATCTCAATTTTGGATGAGATGAGGAATTCAGATGGATATGTGGTGAGAAACCACAGCAACAGGGGCAAGTGCTTCAGATGCTCATTCAGGGAGGTGTGCCGCCAAAGCTTAATTAAACCAAGCGGCAATCCACACCCAGATGATCCGCACTCAAGAACTTGACAGTGAGTTCCAGGAAATAGTCACGCCGGAGGAACTTCATTCCCTTTCATCCGGGAGCACCGGGTATATTGGCTTTGAGCCTTCCGGCCTTCCGCATATAGCCACCGGAATAATGTGGCCTAGAAAAATCAACCGGCTTGTGGATTCAGGCATAAATATGAGGGTTCTCCTGGCCGACTGGCATGCTATGGTCAACGACAAGCTCGGTGGGGATCTTCAGCGGATAAGGGAAAGCGGCATATCAATGATGAAGTGCATGAAGGCGCAGGGCCTGTACAGTGAAGTTGAATTCGTATGGGCAGACGATCTTGTATCCGGTTCAGACTACTGGAAAAAGCTTCTCATGGTGGCAAAGAACTCAAATCTCCCCAGGATCAGGAGAGCGCTGCCAATAATGGGAAGAAGCGAGGATGACGCTGACAGTGACTTCAGCAAATACATTTATCCTCTGATGCAGGTCACTGACATATTTTTCATGAAACTGGATGTTGCAGTTGGAGGAATGGATCAGAGGCATGCCCACATGCTGGCCAGGGATATAGCTGCAAAAATGGGTGAAAAGAAGCCCGTTTCACTGCATGGTCCCCTACTGGGTAGCCTGAAGGGCTCCGGCAGGATGGACAGTTTCAAGAAGATGTCCAAGAGTGATCCGGATTCTGCCATATTCATGTCTGATTCAAGGAAGGACGTGGAAAGAAAAATTAAATCAGCATTCTGCCCTGTTGCTGAAATCAATGGCAATCCTCTTGTGGAGATAATGAAATATGTGGTATTTCCATACCTTGGAAGGGAGATCACAATAAGCAGGCCACAGTCTAAGGGCGGAGACATAACATTCAGCAGCTATGGTGAATTTGAGCTTGAATACTCATCCGGTAAAATTCATCCAATGGACCTCAAGGCGGCGCTGTCATCCTACCTCAACGAGATGATGGAACCTTCACGAAGCGTATTTTCCTCACAGTAACCACAAAGCTGGCTAAAAATTTGACAGCGCTGCTGGTTCACTTCATTTTCTCCAGGACTATACGATCCCCTTCAAGATAGAACCCCACAATGTCCCTTGGCTCGATTGAAAGCTGTTGACTGACCTTCTTGGGGAGGGTTACCCTCAGCGATGTTCCACGCCTTGAGACGTGGGCTATTTCCAGTAGAATTCTATCCGGGCTCATTGCAAATATGTATAACGATTAACGTATATAAACTAAATGAAATTAATTAAAGACATTGAATTTGTGGACTTTTCCTTCTCAATGGTCAGCCTTTACTGCAAAGTCAGGCCGGCCATTCCGGATATTGCGCCATTTCATGTGAAAGCATCAGAGCTGCCTTAATGTTCAAAAAAGGAATCAAGGTTTTTTTGTGATTCTTTCCGATAAGCGTTTTGCAGTGTTTCGATATACGGTTCTACCCTGGATAGCGAGAAGTCATGGACATCGCTTAAGAAGTGCCTGAGGGATTCAGAATCTGGCGGCTTCATTGAAATGTCTCCCGGGTCTGAATATGGGGGGTCTCTGAACAGTTCCAGGACCTGGTCAAGGTTCTCAATTTCCTCATTTCTGGCCTTGAGCACCTCGTAAATGCTTCCGTACTTCCTGATGAGCTTGAGGGCAGATTTTGCTCCTGTTCTTGGAAGCCCCGAATTGAAGTCCGTTCCCACCATGATGCCAATGTGAATTAGTTGCTCGCGGTTTATGCCGAGAATTCCCAGGTTTTCCTCAAGATCGATGTACTCGGGTGTGACATTGACATAAATATTCTTCCCTGGTAGCTTGCGTTTCCCCATCTGGGCAAGATTCCGGAAAACCCGCCTTGCACCGAAGAGCAGGCAATCATAATCCTGCGAGACAACGCCATCAACCAGGGATGCCTTTGACATCACCGATGCCTGCGCTTCACCTTCCGACGGCGCCTGAACCACCGGGACACCCATGTATCTCAGGAGCTCCTTGGATTCGCCCACAATCTCTCCGGTTATGTAATTTATCCTGGAACTGAGTGACCTGGCCCGTTCCTCATTTCCCTCCTCCAGTGCGATCCTCAGATCTTCCCTGTTCTTCTCTCTCACAAGCTTCCTTGCCTCAAGCGTCCTGTTCTTCAAAGCAGAAGGCTTTCCATCAAAAACGTAGACCGGTTTTATGCCAACCTCTATCATGTTTATTGTCCTGTAGAAGAGCCCTGAAAGATGGGATGTTACCCTGTTGGATCTGTCCATTAGCGGCGTACCATCCGGCTGCCTTATACTGCTCAGGAACTGGTAAATTATATTATATGCATCGATGCTTACCCGCATCCCACCCTGATCCTTGAGGGTTGTGCTGTGTTTTACCAGGATATCAGAAATATCTACGCCCACTCACTGCACCTCGCAGGATAGGCCGAAATCAGTGATCCTGAATTCCGACGACCTGCCCTCAGGCAGAGACCTGTGTTTTGTCACGGATATTTTTCTTTTTCCGTTGGGGAATTTTTCAACTCTGTAAATTGCCTTCATATTGTGGTCCACAAGAAAACCTCCGAACGGATTGAGTCTGCCAGAATCAGGGTCCTGGTAAATCTGGTTGGTGATCAGTGCCGGAACCTTTAGTTTGAGCGACGCAGCGGAGAGGTTGGAAAGCTGTTTCTGGAATCCGGCAGACCTGGCAGACAGATCGGCCTGGTTCTCAAGCCTGAAGAACTCTGTGAATGAATCTATTACTATAAGTCCGGGGGACCTTATCTTTTCAGCAATCTTTGGCAGCCTCATTATTGCCAGATCCTGATCCTCAAGGGAACTAAGCCTGTAAAGATAGAGATTTTTAGTGAGACTGTCATCTCCGCCACTCATCTGCTTGAATCTTTCCGTGGAAAAGCCTTCACTGTCAAGGTATATGACAGATCTGCCCGACCTGAGTGAAGAGAGGCAGAACTGCATGCACAGGTTGGATTTGCCCGATCCCCCCTCACCGAATAGTTCAGTTATTATTTCAGGCTCAAGGCCCCCACCCATCAGGTCATCCAAACAGGATACTCCGCTGGGCACCTTTTCAGGCGACACTGAAACATCGACCTTTTCCATCGCCTTAGTCATGGATACAGCATATAAATAGAAATGTGCAGAAGGCAGGGCCCATGGCAATGGGCTATGGTTTCACTGCGCGCCGGACAAAATTCGGGTAATCTCCAGCAGATCGTTGCCGTGTGCAGAATGGGAGGCCATTCCGGTAAGTCTTCCATCCACGGAATTGAATGCTATGGATACTGCGGAGTGCCTGAACATGGCGCCATCCTGTACCGTATCCCCAACGCTTGCGGTTTGAGCCTCAGATACTCCCAGATTCTTCTGGATTGCCATTATGACACTGTCCTTGTGCCGTGGTTCAACCATTACATTTCCGTCAGGAATAATGTGGCCGGTGCTGTCTGTCAGTATCATGTTTGCATAGATCTGGTCGAAAACCGCCTGCCGGGCAATTCTCTGGGCCAGCCAGTAAATGCCGCCTGATACAATGGCAGTTGCCGCCCCGGAGTCCCTGATTTCAGTCACAGCCCTTCCGAGATTATCTCTTAGGGGAATCCTGTCAAGAATCCTTATGACGTCGTCCATGGTAATGCCAGGGTCCCTGGAAACCCAAAGGTTAACATCACTGCGCAGGAAATCCATATAACTTATTTTTCCTTCGCGATAAAGCCTCAGGTTTTCTGAATTGTCCACACCCATGGCGTGATGAACAAATTCCCAGCTGCTTGGATGTGCTGTCAGCACTCCGTCCATGTCAAACACAACAAGCCTAATCCCCTGTAGATTCACATCATCACTTCAGTATGACCTGGAAAATGCTGCAATTTTTCCGTCTTTTCCGCAAACAATGCATTTCACCGTTTCATCACTGTCACGGTTGAATCCAAGTGTCCCCAGCTCCAGCTTTTCCTCTATTACGCTGCTGCACTCCTTTGAGCCGCACCATCCGGCAAGCGCCAGCCCCTGGGCGCCTCTCATTTCCTCGAGGCTGCTGTATTTCCGTGAAAGGCTCCTGAAATGGGCGTCAGCGTTTGCCCTCAGTTTCTCCGCCACTTCATCAAGCAGGCTCTTCACAGTTCCGGCAATTTCGCTTCTGGGAATCTGCCTTCTCTTCCCTCCTGTTCTCACAGATATGGTGACACGATTTCCTGAAACTTCCTTCTCGCCAATCTCAAGCCTCAGTGGAACGCCCTTCATTTCCCATTCATTGTATTTGAACCCAGGGGTGTAGTTATCCCTGGTATCAAGTGAAGTTCTTATGCCTGCAGCTTTCATTTCTTCAAATATTGACCGGGCATAAGGCAAAACATCCACGCTTTTTGAAGGTATGGTAACTATTACCGCCTGTACTGGCGCCACAGCAGGTGGAAATATCAGGCCCTGGTCGTCGCCGTGTATGCCGACCACTGCAGCCAGAAGTCTTTCACTGAGACCGAAGGTTGTCTGGCTGGCGTACTCATGGGTTCCGTCATCCTTAAGGTATTTTATATCATAATTCCTTGAGAAATTGGTTCCATACTGGTGTATTGTCCCTATCTGGAGACTCCTGCCGCCTGGAAGAACCGTATCAAAGGCCAGAGTGTACATTGCACCGGGGAACTTATCCCAGTCAGGCCGCTGATCTATGATATATGGGAGGCAGAGATCATGGCTGATTTTTTTCCAGATTTCCCTGTACTGGTCCATCTGCCTTTCTGCATCCTCGTAGGTATCATGGGCCGTATGGGCCTCAAAGAAATGAATCTCCCGTATTCTTATGAATGTTCTGGTGTGCTTTGTTTCGTAGCGGTATACACTTACAATCTGGTATATCCTCAGGGGAAGATCTGCATGGCTTCTCACCCAGAGCGAGAACATGCCATACATGGCTGCTTCGCTGGTTGGCCTGAGGGCCATCTCCACGTCAAGCTGTTCCATACCGCCACGTGTAACCCAGTAAACCTCATTCTCAAAACCCTTCACGTGCTCAAATTCAACAGATAGCTGGTCTCTTGTTATGAGAACCGGAAAGCTAACTTCCTGGAAATCCAGGGGATCGACATTTTTCCTGATTATGCCGTCGATATTCTGCATTGCCTTGAGCCCATATGGCATCCAGACATTCATTCCCTTTATTGGATATCTTTTGTCGCTGAGCCCCGCTATATCAACTATCTCGTTGTACCATTCGCTGAAATTTTCCTTCCGGTTTTCCATGATCGATGTCAGTTATGTGATCAGGATAAAATAGGTTACCGCTGAAAATTTCCGGGCTAAGGCTATGGCATGCTCAACCATTATATGTGAATTGTTGATTTCTATGCATGCAGTCTACATTAATGGACATGAGCGACGAAGAATTCATAAAATATGTTGCCGGCAGGATCATCCCTGTAGAATCGATCTCACCTGAATCCGGGGGTAAGGGAGAATCAGCAAGGGCTGATGAGATCTGCGCAATACTCAAGGAAATGGGCTACCCCGATTTCAAGAGGTACGATACAAAGGATTCCAGGGGTGCAGTAAGGTCAAACGTGATCCTGAAGGTTGGAAGCGCAGCCACAACACTGTGGCTTGTATCACATACGGACACTGTCCCAGTTGGCGATCCGGCGCTCTGGACTCATCCGCCATTCAAGACTACAGTTGAAGGCAGGAAGATATATGGGAGGGGGACTTCGGATGATGGCCAGGCAATCTTCCTATCCCTTCTCCTTCTTAGAAAAATCAAGGGGAAATCCCTGAAATATAACCTTGGGCTTGCATTTGTGGCAGACGAGGAGGTTGGAAGCAAGTACGGGATACAGTATCTGCTGGAGAAGGACATATTCAAAAAAACAGATCTGATCGTGGTGCCTGATGCCGGGACGGAAGATGGTATGCAGATTGAGGTGGCTGAAAAGAGCATACTCTGGATAAAGTTCAAAATACTGGGGAAGCAGTATCACGCAAGCCAGCCTTCAATGGCCATAAATGCCAGCCGTGAAGCTATGAAGTTTATTCTGGGCCTTGATGGCGAACTGCACAAGAAATATGCAGATACCGATCCGATCTTCTCTCCGCCCCAGTCTACATTTGAACCCACAAAGCACGAGAAGAATGTTGACAACATAAACACAATACCGGGTACAGAGGTGCAGTACATGGACTGCAGGATACTTCCAAAATATGACCTGGATGAGGTATCGGACTTCATTGATGCCTATATAAAAGAATTTCAGAAGAGCAGCCCTGCAAAGATATCATACGAGTTCTTCCAGAGGGAACAGGCACCCGTTCCCACATCAATAAAAGCGCCAGTGGTTCAGGCTCTCACGGCAGCAATCAGGGAAACAAGGGGGAAAGAGCCCTCAGCCGTCGGAATCGGAGGAGGGACATGTGCAGCATTTTTCCGCAGGAAAGGCTATGAGGCTGTGGTATGGAGCACCACAATGCCTGAAGTGGCCCACCAGGCAGATGAATATGTTGTCATAGATCACATTCTCCAGGACAGCGCGGTAATAATGAAAATGCTATCTTAAATTGAATCCTCATCTGTTTTTGCAAGGTCCTGGATTCGTGATATTCCATCTATTTCATCTATTATATCGGCTACAGCGCTTGGTACATCCGATCTCCAATCCTGATTTTTTATCATTTTTTCCCTTATGTGAGTTCCAGACCATTTTGATCTGTTGATCATTTTCATGGATTCGACTCTGTAATTTTTCTCCCTGAAGAGGCGGGTAACAAGGGGATTATTTGTGTAAACCCTGTTAAAGCCGGGGGTTAGCGATTCAACATGGGCAACCCAAAGTGGATTGGAGTTTACATCCTCAATGGGCACAAGGTAAAACTGAAAGATACCCTCCCTTTCAAGGGTTGTTGATATCATCAGGTGTCTTTCGCCTGCAGTGAATGGATCCTTGAGGGTGTGCGAATACTGTGCGCTGCCTATGCCAATAATCACAGAGGCATTGTTTTTCAGTATGCTTCTAATTATTTCAAGATGCCCGTTGTGAAAAGGCTGGAACCTCCCCACAATAAATGCCCTTTCCTTGTCCAATTCACTTCACCGTCTCAGTGGGGGCAATGCGTATGATGAATATTTCGCCATCGATATCCCATCTCCTGCCTTCAATTCCATTAACAAACTCCATTGTGGAGGCCAGCGTCTCCTTTCCCATCCATTCCTTATGGCTGGAAAGCTGATCGCTGATCCCGTCCGGGCCGGAAATGGCAACATCAATGGTCTCATCGTACTGGAGGTTCATCTCCTTCCTCATGACCTGTATCCTCCTGACGAGTTCCCTGGCAAGCCCTTCGTTTACCAGGGACTGGTCTCTGGTGAGGTTGACGAACACACTTATCCCAGATTTGGGATCCTGATCCATGGCGTAACCTGCTACAGGTTCCACGAATATTTCTGCTATGGCATCAGTTATGGCGTGTCCGGCAACCATAACCGAACCAGCTTTTGAAAACTGGAGTGCCAACGTGCCGTCGTCATTTTCAAGCAATTCTTTGACGCTACCGAGGTCCTTGCGCAGAAGCGGCGCAGCATCTTTGGTTTTCAGGGCAATTTTCCTCACAACAGGCCACTCTTTTTCACCGATGAACCGCACTGTTCTGGCATTCAGTTCAGGGGAGATGATCTGGAGCAGTGCCTCTCCTATGGAGCTTGAGGCAGAGACCAGAATCTCTGTAACAGGTTGCCTCCCCTTAATTCCATGGTCCTGCCTGACCCTTCTAACGGCTTCAAGAATGGCCTCCGCCCTGCTGACCTCAGCCTCAAGATCATGGTCTATCATGCGATGTACAGTTTCCGGAAATTTTTCCAGGTGGACACTTTCCGATTCAGGATGAAGCTTTCTGTAGAGGTATTCAGAGTAAAATGGAGCCAGCGGAGCAAGCATTAGGGCAATGGTCTCCATGGCAAAGAAAAGGACAGAATATGCTTCTTCCTTCTGCCTGTCCAGTGTTTCCGCCCAGAATCTTCTCCTTGAGAGACGCAGATAAAAGTTTGATAGGTCCTCTATAAGGTCTTCTATGGCTTTAAGGGCAATGTGCATGCCGTAGCTGTTCATTGCAGACCTCACATTCTCAATGGTGGAATTGACCCGGGATATGATCCACCTGTCAAGGATGCTGCTCCCTGCAATTAGCCCCTGGTACCTGTATCCGTCAAGATTCGCATTTGATGCAAAGAAAGAATAAACATTGGAAAGGGTGCCAAACACTTTCCTTGTAATTTCAGAGATAAGCTTCCTGTCTATGGCCTTTGATCTCCATGGCACACCGGTAAGGAAGAACAGCCTGGCAGGATCAGGACCAAATTCATTGACAAAATCGATTGCAAAAACCGAATTGCCCTTACTCTTGCTCATCTTTCTACCCTGCTCATCCAGTATGAAGTCTATGGAAAGCACGTTCCCGTAGGCATTGGTGTCAAAGAGGATTGATCCGATGACATGAAGGGTATAGAACCAACCCCTGGTCTGATCGATGGCCTCGGTTATGAAAGATATGGGAAGCGAGACCCTGCTGCTTTCCATGGGGTAGTGTATTGCTGCATACGTTGCACTGCCAGAATCGAACCATGTGTCAATGACATATGGTTCACGTGTCATTTCCTTTCCGCACGTGGGGCAGGGGAATTTCACATTGTCAATGAAGGGCCTGTGAAGATCTTCCGGGACGCTGCCGCCATACTTTCTCAGTTCTTCAGCGCTTCCCACGGCAACCATGTGCTCATCCGGGCAGGTCCACACCGGCAGTGGCGTCCCCCAGTATCTGTTTCTGCTCAATGCCCAGTCCTTTGCCTCAGTGAGGAAATTACCAAACCTCCCGTCCTTAAGGTGTTCAGGTTGCCAGTTAATCCTGCTGTTATTTTCAAGAAGCTTCTGCCGTACTGTTGAGACCCTGATGAACCATGCCTGAAGGGGATAGTAAAGCAGCGGTGTGCCGCAACGGTAGCAGAATGGGTATGTATGCGTTATTTTCTCCGATCTGTATACCATGTTGCGTGTCTTCAGCCATATGAGTATTTCAGTGTCGGCATCCTTGAAGAATTTTCCATTCCACGGTAGCCTTGGATCATTGAACCTGCCGGACTGATTTATTGGATTGACAATTTCAACGCCCAATTTCCTACCTATTTCAAAGTCATCAGCTCCGAATGCTGGAGAAGTGTGCACAATTCCTGTTCCATCCTCCACAGTAACATGGTCTCCTGAGACAACAACAAGTGAACCCACTGGAGCTGGAATAAAGTCCATAAGCTGTTCATAATGCTTTCCCACAAGGTCCGAACCCGGCATGGTGGAGAGAACAACAGCATCCTTGCCAAACAGTTTTTCCACAACAGCCCTGGCAACATAGTATTCTTCTATACCGGACCGGACCAGTGCATATTCTATCTTTTCATTTACAGCTAGAAACTGATTTGCAGGGAGCGTCCACGGTGTTGTAGTCCAGGCGAGAAAATACCTCCCCGGATATCCTTTTTCCATAAATTTTACATATACAGAAGGGTCCTTTGCATCATCGTATCCCTGGGAAAGTTCATGTGAGCTCAGGGAGGTTTCGCATCTGGGACAGTAAGGCACTATCTTGAAGTCCCTGACGAGCATCTTCTTTTCAAACATTGTCTTAAGGCCCCACCATTCGCTCTCCATGTAATCATTTCGCATAGTAACATAGGCATTTTGCTGATCAACCCAGTAGCCCAGGTGATCGTCAGTCTCCATCCACTCATCTATGTACCTGAATATGCTCTCCCTGCAGTAGGCGTTGAATTTGTCTATGCCAAACTCTTCTATCTCCTTCTTGACCTTGAAGCCAAAATGCTTCTCTGCCTCTATTTCCACGGGAAGCCCATGGCAGTCCCATCCCCCGGTTCTGCGGGAGATACGGTGGCCTGTCATGTACCTGTACCTCAGAACACTATCCTTAACAGTACGGGTCATGGCATGCCCGACGTGTGGCCTGCCGTTTGCAGTGGGCGGCCCCTCAAGAAATGTAAACGGCTTGTTTCCCAGTGAAGAATTAAGAGACTTTTCAATAATGCCCGCTTCCTTCCAGTATTGCAGAACCTCATCACCTATGGCTTTCAAGCTTTTGTTCGTCTCAATCTGTTCATATACTGTTGCGGGCATCTCAAAATCAGGGGAAACCGTTCAGGCTGGCAATCCAATAAATTACTGAAATTGCCATACGGTCCCATCCTCCTACTGACAGGTATTGTTCCATACTCATAAAATTTTTCAGAAGGAAATCTCCTGCCATAACCGATGGCATAATCCTGCTTCCGATAAAATATGAAATAAGTTATGGAATATGCAAACAGATTGGATCTGCCATAGACTCCTCAGAATCCATTCAGGGAAAATTCCAGATAATCTAGGCTAGTGCTCAATGCCACGTTTTTCCTTTAGGGCAGATTACTACATGATACAATGCATGAAATTGATGCATTTTTCCTACACACAGTACAATTTGGCCCAACTTCGAAAACAATATCAGCAGCACAGAATTCTTCAGAGCAACGTGGCAGTACAGGATGTGCAACAAATAGTAATGGAAATTATCCTGAAATTATGGGGAAGGCATCTATTATGAAGAATTATGGATATTGCAATTACAGAATGTGAAGCCAGGTCATGGTGATCCTTGGGGTTTGCCAGCAGACGGGCGCAGTGATCTGTTTCCCGGTACAATTACAGTTGAAGGGAGAGACGGCCATCTGTCGTATTTTCTTATGTATTTCCTGATGAGCTTATTTTCGCGCCGCTGTATCCAGTCTATATAGTAGCCATAAAGCTCTGAATTATGTTTTCTGAGCTCCTGTATTCCTATTCTTTCCGCATCCAGTTTCCTGATCTCATCAAGCAGTTTGAACTCATCTGTTCCTATCATGCTATCTGATCACCATTAACTAAGGGGCAAATATGCGTTCCTATCTCGTTGCAAAATGACAAAATGGTGCATTTCAGGGCTCCAGAGGAGAATCAGAAGAAAAAAGTTCGATTTCGTTTCATTCCTGACCAACAGTGGAAAGTTAGGTTATCCTTTTACATTATGCACTTTTATGTGGCGTGACAGATTCAGAAGGGTTAGGGATGAATTCCTGGAAGAAACGGCAAGAATGCGCGAAATACTCAGGGAAGAAACAGAAGATCCGGTAGCGCCAGAGTTTCATTCAAGGAAGGGAAGAGCGGGCAATTCCCGATAGGGGCTTCACTCCAAAATGCTCGTAGCCCCTTTCGCTTATTGTCACCCATTCATTTCCATTGAACATTATGTTATTGCCGTCCCAGGCTTCACCAAAGAAACTTACATCTATTTTCTCTGATTCCATTGCGGAGGAAAAGTCACTGTAATCAGAATTGTTTATGGAGAAAAACAGTTCGTAGTCCCCTCCAAAGCCGCACATTATTTCCGTAGATGAGAGCCCTGTCAGTGAGGCTGCCTTTTTCACGTTCCTGTCGGGTTTGAACTCATTCTCCACGACCTTGAATCCAATTCCATAGTCGCTCTTCATCTGCGATATGCTGGCAAAAACCCCGTCGGAAAGATCCATCATGAATTTGGCCCCATATTCACTCATAATCTGTGCCTCTTTTACTCTTGCAGTTATGCCGAGCATCATGTTTATGCCAAGGTCAGGACGGTATCCGGTCTTATAAAAAATGTATCCTGATGCAGCCCGGCCAAGCCTGTTTGTAACTCCAACTACATCACCCCTGGCAATGTGGCTCCGCCTGCGGGTAAGCTCTTTTTTTTGATGTCCCATAATGGAACCGCTGATTACAAGTTCACTTCCTTCCTTGGTATCGCCACCCAGGGTTTCCGCTCCATTATCTTTGAGTACCCGGTCAATGGATGCCGCAATCTTCTCAAGGTATCTATCATCGGTTTCAGGATCTACCAGGTAAGAGACAAGCATTCCTGAAGGAATCCCTGCCATAGCAGCTATATCGCTGAGATTTATGTTTGCAACAAATTTCCCTATGAGCGAAGGATCCGTGCCCTCTGGGATATGGGTGCTCTGTCTTATTATGTCGGTGGACAGCAGCAGGTATTCGGCCCCATTCTCCAGGACAGCACAGTCATCTTTCTCCTGTTTCATAGAAATCCCCCTGAATATCCTGTTTATTATCTCCCTCTCACCCAAATCTCGGAGCTTCAATGTGATCTTTGGATTATGGCATTTCCGGTAAAGAGGTTTTTGAATTATACCGGAAGGGTATGAGGTGATTTATTTACTGCGTGTCCCGTATGTTATTTTAATGACAATAAAATGTCATGCTGTAATGTCGAGAAGGGATGAGATAGAGAATCTGTTCAGGGAGGTCGTTCAGGGCAAGCCTTACACAGGAAAACCAATACCGGTCAACAGGTTCAGCGTGAGCGGGTTATCATTCAGCGCAGATCAGGAAGTCAAGAGAAAACTGGGGCTTGTTGAGGAAACATTCCGGGATCGGCTGAACATGCTCAGGGGAACTGCGCTTCATGCTTATGTCCAGAACATGGTTAAGAATCAGGGTTACGTGGCTGAATACAGGATGTATTTCACCATACCTTACAGATGGCATTATATGGGATACGAAAACATCAATCTTGTTGGAGTCATAGATCTCCTGCATAATGACAGGCGCGAGATACTGGAGCTTAAAAGTTCAACAAGTTCAGATCGAATTGAGGACTACCACAGGATACAGCTTGCTTCTTACATGAAGATGATGTCGGAGCGCACCGGCCAGGATTACAGCGGTTATGTGGTCAAATTTGGAGGCACGGATCTTGTGACAGAGGAGATACCTGAGGCTGAGGTCCAGCACTACTGGGAGACCCTGGTGTCACGTGCAATGGAATGTGCCCGCAGAATAGATCAGGCAATGGAAGAAAATGACGTAAAGCAGATGACAGATACCGGTAGCAACAGTGGAACCGGCCTCTATGGATTTGAACCCCACTGATCAGATACGGGTCGATGAAGCCCTGATTCTTGCAAGTAGCCTGGAATAATCAGGCTGATAATAGTTAACGCCTTCCGCTTCGAGAAATTCTTCATAGGCGCTTAGGTCTGCCGCATCGTAGTATTCCCGCAATTTTGTGAAATCCTGTGTAAGGGAGGCTTCGTATATCATGTTGAGCAGCTCCGGATCGTTTTCATCATTATGTATGCCTCTCTCCCTGTTTCCGCCGGTTGGATAGGAGACAACCCCTGCACCGAGATTGCTTGTCTCCAGAAGAATTTTTGCAAGGCTCCATAGCCTTGGAAGCCTGTAAAGCCCCTGCTTCCACATGCTTTCAACAAGGGTGTGTTTCTGTATGTTCATGGGATTTACAGATATGTCAGTGGAATACGGTCTGGCATCCTTAATCGACTGTATCATGTCTTCAATGGCTGCCCTTTCAGACAGGAACAGCGGCTTGAACAGAAGATAGGTCCTTAGCTCATAGCCGAGCCTCCTGGCTGTGCTGGATGCAGTTGTAAATTTTGTAAAACTGCTCCCCTTATTTATTGAGTTCATTATTATGCGGTCGTTGGAGCTCTCCAGGCCGATTGCTATTCTGATGGGTATTCCGTAGTCCTTGAGCGATCCTATGTTGCCTTCAGTTATGTATTCCGTCCTGGATTCCACAAGAAGCTTATCGATCTTCCCATGCATGGTTCTGAAGAAGTAATCCCTGGCGTCCGGATGGAATTCAAGAGGGTCAAGGAAGCTTCCAGATGTGAATACCTTCAGCACCCTGCTGTCACCCAGGGACCCTGCCACAGAATCAATCTGGTTCTTGAGGTTTTCAACTGTAATATTTGACGCCACGTCATTGAAGTATCCGCACATTGAACACGATGAAAAATTGTACCATGCACATCCCGCAGTGCGAAATATCACCACCATGGTGTTTTCCGGGAATCCTCTTAGGCGGTCCTTTTCGCGCCACATCGAGACCGGTTTGTCGGGATCGGTTGCTCTGGCCTTAGCCGGCATTAGTTTCCTTATGGAATCGGAAAGCTGTCTGTTGATCATTGCAGTACCTGCATTTAGTCGGATGTCACACTGATAATAATATATTTGGAAAGTGAATTGCCATGAATGCTAGCTTCCAGGCTTGAGGCAATAGGTGAATCCAGGAGCGTATCCGCCAGTAACAGGGCAGCTGAACTTAAGCGATCCGGAAAGAAGATTTTCAATTTTGGTATAGGAGAACCGGACTTCACAACGCCCAGGGACATAATTGATGCCGCGTTTAAGGCAGCAGGTGAGGGGAAGACCCACTACACTCCGTCCCAGGGAATACCGGAGCTTCGTGAGGCAATAGCATCCAAGGAGAAGGATTTTAATGGAATTCAGGCCTCGCCGGGGAATGTGCTGGTGACGCCGACCAAATTTGCCATAAACCTTGCGGTTATGTGCCTGGTCAATCCTGGAGACGAGGTCATAATACCAGAGCCTTACTATCTGTCATATCCGGACATAGTCAGGCTTTATGGCGGAAAGGTGATTACTGTTCCCACATCAGAGGACTACGAATTAGATTTTGATATGATGGAAAAGCTGGTATCGCCCAGAACCAGGATGATTATACTGAGCAATCCAACAAACCCCACAGGCAAGGTATATTCTGAGAAATCCCTCAGAAATCTGTCGGATTTCGTCCTGAAACACGGGCTCTATCTTGTAAGTGACGAAATTTATGAAGACCTGATCTACGAAGGAAAAATGTTCTCTCCAGCAAGCATCCCTGAAATGTTTCCAAGGACAATCACTCTTTCAGGTTTTTCTAAAAGTTATGCAATGACAGGCTGGAGGATTGGATACATGGTTGCATCCGATGACATAATAAAAGCTTCGAACAAAATTCAACAGCAGACAATGACATGTGCCTCATCCATATCACAGTATGGCGCACTGGCAGCTCTTTCTGACAGGGAATCCCCTGCCAGATTCAGGGAAATATTCCGATCCAGGAGGGACACTGTATTCAAGCTCATATCGCAGACTGATGGAGTAAGCATGAGGAAGCCAGAGGGCGCCTTTTACGCATTTGTGAAATATGAGAACAGGATTCCAAGCGAAGACTTCTGCGAAATGGCCCTGGAGAAATCCGGAATCGTCATAACTCCAGGATCTGCATTCGGCAACCAGGGAGAGTACCATTTCAGGCTTTCTTTTGCAACTGACAATGATACAATCAGGGATGGAATCGCTGAACTGGGCCGATTTGTAAAGTCATTGCCGGCAAAGTAGCGGCATTCTCCTGATAATCACTGTGATGGGCTACTGGACAGTTTTTCTGCAATTTATCCCCTTTTTTACCAATGGAGCAGGAATGTTGGAGTAATGCCAAATTCCATTTGGCTTCACCCACATTTTCATGGATAAGATCAACATTTTAATAGATGGATTCACTTGAGATGTGTTCTAATTTATATTAGAATAGAATGTGATTGCTATGGATGAGAACAGCAATGTTGTGATGGTAACAACCAATTATATCCCTGGGAAAAAGATTACAAAGGTCATAGGCACCATATGGGGCATTACTGTGAGAAGCCGTGGGCTAGGCGGAAATATTGTTGCTGGCCTCAGGTCCCTGGCCGGCGGCGAAATAAAGGAATATTCAAAGATGCTGTCTGATGCCAGGACCACAGCCATGCAGAGACTTAGGGACGCAGCAGAACAGGTTGGAGCAAATGCCATTATCGAAATGAGATTCGATTCTTCAGACATTGGCCAGGTGATGACTGAAATTGTTGCATACGGAACTGCCGTAGTGGTCGCGGACGTTACAGCAGATGTCCAGAGAGTGGGTCTTTCATAGGCCAACCATGGATGACAAATCCAACCCCTCAAGCCGCATGGATCTAAAGGAGACTCTCATAGCCGTGGGCATAGGCATTGTTTTCATGGCAGTGGCACTGTTTGTGCAGTCTCTTGTTCAACAGATTCCAGAGTATATTTATCTGGCCATGCACGGATTTAAAATTTCACTTCTCGTCAACAACTATAGTGCAATTGAATTCCAGCACCCTCTGGAATTTGGGCTTTACCTTGGATTAGTGGCAGCAAGAATGCAGGAGCTGGCAACATATATTGCCGTTGACACAAGAACCAAGCAGTATGCATTTTTTATTGGCCTGGGGTTCTCAGTGGTAGACATAATTGTCCTTCTACTGGATACTGTTCCTGTAATGGGAAAAATCACACAATTTCCTGCATTGCTCATTTGGCTGAACGTCATTTCATCAATCCTGTTTCATCCAGGAACAGCCACATTCATGAAGTGGGGGAGAATAGCAGGATTTGCAAAGGCATCTCTTGGAATTTCCATAGCCCTTCATGCAGCTGTTGATAGCAGCGTCGCTTTCCTTGATCTTTGGATACCATCCCATGCATCTCAGTATGTGAGAGACAGTAGCATATTCTGGGTTGTAGCCATGGCAATATCCATAGGCATTTTCATTATCGGACTGAAAATGTTAAGAGGCGTTCAAGAATCGCCAGAAAAGGAAAAACCGGTTGTGTTCTGATCCAGGTTTCTTCATACCTTAAGCATGCAGGTTGATGGAATGAGCGGCGTGGCATGGAAAGTGGACAATGGGGTCTTCAGCATAGGGCAGGTGAGCGGAGATGTGCTCACCTTTGATCTTGAAGGAAGAATTATTTTTGCATCCCTTGGCGGCAGAAGCTACAGGAGAACCATAATGAACAGGTTCCTTGAAATTAGCTCTGCAGGAGGCATGCGATCCATCAGGGAACTCGAAAGCAGCGAATCCGAAGGTGTGGCAGAGGCCGTATACAGAAGGCTTGATGAAATGGCTGAAAATGCAGGATTGCCCGATGCCCATGACACAGGCCTGGACTGGATTGGTAGGAGGGACTGGAACTGGCTGTCTTCAGATGCAATGAAACTGCTGGAGATATACGGCGGCGGAATTCCGGTTATCCCTCCTGATCAGTATTTTGCCCTGTATGTGAGGTATACGCGGGGGTGTTCCTGGAACAGGTGCAGCTTCTGCAGGCTTTACACAGGCATAAGTTATGCTGTTGGTTCAGCAGGCAATGTGATCTCGCAGGTAGATTCCTTAAGGGCAGTTCTGGGAAGAGGCATATACTCCAGAAGGTCAGTATTCATGGGAGATGCAAATGCCATAAATTCCAGCACAGTAGAGGTGGTAAAGGCAATCCGGGCATTGCATGAATCCCTTGGGCTGCCTATTTATGCTTTCTCAGATGCATTCACAACTCCAAGGACCAAAGGCGAATATGACTACAGGCAGATGCATTCTGCCGGTCTTGAAAGGGTTTACATAGGCGTTGAATCAGGAAACAGAAATGTTCTGGAGATCCTGAACAAGCCCATGGATTTGCAGATTGCACTCAATGAGATGCGGCAGATGAAGGCAGCAGGAATCAGCCTTGGCGTCATAATAATGTCGGGTGCTGGAGGCAGAGCTCTTGCTGAAGAACACGTTGGGGATACCTCCAGTTTTGTAGCGGAATTACCGCTAGGGCATGGTGACGTGGTTTACATTTCACCAATGGTTGAATACAGCAATTCACCATATTATGATACAGTTATGGCTGAAAATCTTGGCATTCTTTCCAAGGACGAAAAATTGATTCAGGCTCTGAAGCTAAAGGATAATATCATAAGGTTATGGAGTGATAAAAATTCAAGGGTTCCAGATTTTCCAGTGGCACCATATCTTCTTGCAGAATCCATTTACTGAAAATGAAGAGGAGCTTTTTATCTCATTATATTTAATTGACTCCTGCGCCCCATTATTGGAATATTAAGAGACAAATTATTACGCTAATTCAAGATACAAGTTTATGGCAGATCTTGAAGCTATTAAGAAACAGGTTGTCTCCTGGTTTTCCGATGGGACTGAAGATTCAAAGATTCTGATAGACCTTCCCTGGAAGATGAAGTGGGATCAATGGCACCTCATTCTAGAAAACGAAAAGATACCATTTGCATTTCTCATAGGATTTCACCCTGAGGCATTGCATATTACTGTTAGAACGGGTGTTGAGACAGCGGTGCTGGAAAATCAGGACAGACTTGCAATCTATCGCGTGCTTTTGATTCTGAACCAGAGGCTTGATATAGCCAAGTTTATGGTGTTTGGCATAAACGAGGAGGTAATTGCAAGGGTAGATCTTGCCACGGATTCTCTGACAAAGGATCAGATGAACCTTGCCCTAAACGTGCTTCTGTCGTCGCTTTACCTGATGGTGCATACACTTCACCTTGAGGAGGAATTCAATCAGCAGGTGAGCAACAGAATGGTAATGATGATTCAGGACCTGGTTGCGCAGGGAAAAAGCCGTGAAGAGATTCTCGAGTTTCTGACAAAGAACCTAGGAATAAATCCGCAGGATGCCGGGCGGATAATAAACGAGATACTCAGCCAGAGCGATATGAAAGGATCAGAATCAATGTATGGATAAAGCTGGAAGCAGCCTTTAACTTGATTCCTTAACGCCATTATCAATATGCGGCGTTACAGGTATGAAGCCTGATGATTCGGAATTAAGTGAAATGTTGGTGCCAAGCCATACAAAAGGAAGCGAGATGCCCCATATGACCAGGGAAAATTCTATCTGCTCCGCCATTCCGAAGTAAGGCCATATTACATGCAATGCTATGACACTTATATAAAACACAACAATGGCTAGTGTACTTATCATCATTGTGAGATACTGGAAATAGAGGAGTCTGTGCCTGGCGCTAACATTCTGGAAAAGCAATCCGGATATTGCACCAGCAATCAATGAGGTGAATCCCATTATTATAAAGTATGAAACCACAGTCACTGAATCGGTTGTAAGCGCGGGAACGTACCATATGAACATGAGAAGAGTTGATGCAGCAATTATGATATATTCCACGTGTGCCGGTATATTAATTCTGAAGCCAAGAATTCGGGCTATTGCATGGTAGAATAGTATTCCATAAACAAACATCGATATATTGATGGCAGAAAATACAGTCAGATTCCTGAAATACCCCAGATACACGCTCATAACTATGAAGAGAATCTCAAGGGGAAGAAAGACTGCGACTATTGCAGTAAAATAACCTCTTGAGGGAATAGCCCAGATCCTCTCAAGTGTCCTGACCCTTTCGCCCCTTACAAAGTATCTGGAAAGAAGGATGTTTGTCATCAGGACAAGTATTATACTTAAGGAAATTAATGGAATCACAGCTGAGAGCAGAACCGTAGCCACTATGGATGGGAACGAAGCTGTGATCCCTTCACACTGGCAGCTCAGAACAGTCAGGGCACTGTTGAAATTTCTTCCTATTCCTGTAATGCGCCTGGCGGAAGTGTATCCAACAATAAGATGGTAATTCTCCGTCAGAACTGCTGCCAGGCCAGTAAACATCAGTATTATCGGAACGCTGACTGTTACAACAAGAAATCTGCTGTATATAACTATTCCATTATAAAACAGGAAAGGCACTCCAAGCGGGTTTTCATCATCATATATTGATCCAAAAGCCAAGGAAAACTCCGCAGGATTGCTGTAAAATCTAAGTGCGCCACCAAGAATCAGCATAAAAATTGAAACGAACACAAACATGCCGATCCTGGAAAGCTTTGATTTGCTGCTCATATTTATTCTCAGAGCAAGCACGATTGATAGTACCAGTGAAATCAGAGGAAATAAGAAAAGGTTAAAATCCGGAAGCACTGCGGCTGCAATATAAGAATATGCAACAATAAGCGCGCCCACAAGATATACCTGTGCTGTAGGGTATCTAATGAGCAGCGCATTGAGTACTACTATTATTGCAATTCCTGCAAATGGCTGATAGATCAGCCTGGAAAGAATAGGATCGGTAAATATTGTGCCCTGGCGCGTCCCAAGGGAATACATAATTAAGAGGGACAGGATTGAAAGAAGTCCATAAAGAAACAGAGGAAATGTGCTGCGCCATGGAAACCTTTTGGTTCCACCATCTTCCTGTTGAGTTAGTATCCCCACCTTCCGGTCTATTCACAATTGAATCAAATAATTTACTATACGGATGAAGTGCATCATTATTTTAAGCTGTTTGATGCAATGCTGCACAACGCCTCGGTTATGTATTCATGATTGAAGACATAGGCCGATACCTGTTTATAGAGAAAGATTTGTGGTTATTGCAGGTACAGGCAAGCTTTGTCTGAGCCCATCTCTTCATAATAGATGTTAAAAACATTTTCGAACCTACACTCTAATGGCGTTCAGGCAAGTCATTGTTTTGAACACGTGAATGCGATGAAGTCGAGGGTGTGGAAGTTCCTGACACTTGCAGTTGCTCTTCTCATACTGCTGATTCTGGGGATTGATCAGAGTTTTGTCTCATACAGCAATAATTTCAACACAACAGGCTATGGGGCAAACGGCACAGTAATAGTTGTTGCTGTGGAAAGTAACATCATGGTTCATGGGGAACTGACCGTACAATATTTGGGACTAGCTGTCGGTCCTCCGCATGTGATCCTTCCAAACGGCACAGTTTACACAGTGTATTCAAGCCTTAAGATAAATTTTCATTCTGGACCAACCATATTTTCAGGGCAATCTGGTGAGGTTGGAGGACCAGCAAATCTTTCCGTTTCCTCATCAAAGCCAGTTGATGCAGGAATCATAAGTGATGTTCCGGCGTCGTATCTGAACACCACGATTGACATTTACAAGACCAGCGAAATATACTGTTTTGCGATATTTGTCCAGAATTTTTCCGCTGTTCAAATTGTTGCTGTTGGGGGATTTTGATGGATGAGAATGAAGCAGTAGATAAAATGAGGGAACTTAAAAGAGCCCTGGAAACAGCACTCAGATATGAAAAATCTGGTGAAAGTTTTCCGGAAGCGTTTCTCCTAATACTTATCGCAATACTTATTTCAGCATTCGTCTCCCTTTTGGTAAATATTTACAATTTTGAAAAACTCAGCCCTTTTCTAGGGAATATTCCGGTTGGACATGTTTATTATATAAGTGTTGGAATACCTATATCAGCTATATTCGCAATCATTTCAGTTGTTGTTTATAGGATATTCCACAGACCATTTACTGTACCGCTGGAGAGTAGCTGGGACGAATATCTTAATGAGGGGGCAATCGGAATAATGCATATTATTGAAATCACAGACTGGGAAGAAATACTCTTTAATCTCAAAAGAGCAAAGGTGGCATTTGTGGTTTTGAGCACTCTCACACTTCTGTTTTATCTAGGAATCATCTTTATACTCCTTTTTTTCACTTACGGTATTTTGATAACGGATATTTTTGGAGTACCCATCAATGTCCCTATTATAATTCTGGTATCCATAATAGTAGTAATCGGACTCGGCGATAGAACGATCAGACAGAGTTATAAGGAACTATGGCGCATGGATAATTTAATCGTGGAACTGAGGTGGTTCTATTCCGAATTCCAGAATACAGGCATTTAGACCGGATCTATACATTGTTGCAAGAATCATAAAGAACCTCATGGAGAAAGGTCCGATGAACAAGACAAGGCTCGCAGGAGCATCTGAACTTTCTTATGACAAATTCCTGCCATATTTTGAATGGATGTGCATTAAAGAACTTATAAAAGACGATAATGGGATGATTATTGTATTAGATGAAGGTATAAGAACGTATAATCTGCTGGTAGACTGGATTATTAAGCATGTCGGAAAATTGATGTTCAGGCGTTGAGAATGCGTCTCCGTAAACACTGTGGATTTCACATGTGGTCATCTTTGGATTGCTTTTCTGAAAAAGGAAGCCTCAAGAAAAGCATGACATGGTCTAAAGTTTAAGTTTCTTATGCTTGAATGGGAGGAGTGTCTACGCGCCTCAGTGTAATCTGGCTCCAGCAGTAGCATAAATTGGAACTTAAAGTCAGCTAATTTTCTATTCTGTTGGAAAATACATTAGTTATGCAGTTGATGCAGAAGGCCCTAACTTAAAGTTATTTTATGACATTAACAACTTTTCATATCATATTAACACTTATTTTTCACCTGTTAAATGGTGCAACTTTGAAGTTATTAAAGGACATATCCTAAAAAAAGCATCAGAGGTTTTCCTAAAACTTCTCGATTTTGAGAACAATCATGGATTCTTTAAAAATTTCCTCAGTAAGATCTCAATTAATGGTAAGAGATGATCAATATGCTGTCAATTTTGCTCTTTTTATCCATCTTTTCTTGAAATCTTGATAGCTCACCCTATTCGATCAAGAAATCTTGCCCTCATGAGGTTGTAGCACATGGCGGTGAAGTATGTTTTAACTCTAACCCTCTGCACTGTCGTAATCATAACATGAGAAAATTGGAACATCCTCTTGCAGAATGCATATGGGTGTTCCACCATGGATCTGATCCGGGATATGCACAGATTCCTTCTTACAGACTGTACAGGAAGCTTATGGCCCTTGGCAGATCGATCCATTGTTGCATCAATACCTCTGCATGGAGAACAGAAGTATCTTTTATGCCTGTAACACACAATGCCTGGAATGGGAAGATCAATCTGTGAGTTATGCACACTTGCAGATGTTACTGCCAGCTTTTCAATGATCTTGATCTCATTCACAGGTATGTGCCTTGTAGCCGAAATGCTTCTCCTTGTTTTTGATTTATTGCCCTTTGGTTTCCAATAATCCCCATTATCTGCTTCTATGAAAGATGCATCCTGCATTGTTCCTTTCCTGATTCTGATTCTCTTAGCCATGATCTGATCCCTTATCTCATTGAATACGGATCTGCCTTTGCCGGTCTTTGATATCCTGTCCCTGATCTTCCTCTCTATCTGTGGATCTGATAGCTTGTACCACAGCTGCAATAGCAATATCTTAACCATGAGTATGGGATCATAATTGGGTCCTCCTCCCTTTTCTGTGTCATTGCTGTAAAGATCGGAGAAGGTTGTTCTTATGTTCTAAAAATCAATGATGTCTCGTATGCCTGAGAGTAGATCTCCACGAACTTCAATTTCTTTGTACCATTCCGGGAAATAATATTGCAGAAGGTTCATGGTATTTGATCATGAGGTCATGAAAAAGGTCTTAGTGGAGGTTTTTGAAAATCCTCAATTTAGTTTTGTGAAGAGTTTATAAAATTAAAATTTTAAACATATGGCTTTTTACGATAAAAAAATTAGTCAAGTAAGGCTTCTGCATTTATCAACGGTTTCTTAGGGGCCGATAATAATCCTACTCCCCAGAATATTATGGCATATATGAATAGAACAACGTAATCGTAAGGGTAAGGAATAAAGTTTATACCACCAGTAGGTGTTCCTCCTAAATATGATAATATTATCATTCCTATAATGTATATAGGGATCCATATCGAATTGGCTATGTTTAGATTTTTGAAATGCTTTCTGTTTGCCTGATATAAAAATATAATTGAACCTGCTAGTGTTGCGCCAAGAGCGTATAGAGTTGTTGGATACGTAGACCAATAGATCAGATACGTAGCTATTATAAATGCCGCAAATGACCAGAGTGTGGGATAGGGGATTTTGAAAGGTCTTTCGATGCCTGGGTACAATTTTCTCAATACCGGCAGGCTGAGTGAAGCAACTGCAAAGTTAGCCACTGCAGCTACTACTACAAAGTCTACAAGTGCATACCATGAAGGTAGTGGAAGAAGAAATATTATAGACATTATTACAATGATTATCAGGGAAAATAATGGCGCACCCTTTTTAGTTGTTTGTTTCAGCTTCTTTGGCAGAGCATCCTCTTCAGCATATCCGAATAATATTCTACTCGCACCTGTAAGATATACTCCAAGAGTCCCTCCTGGCGAAAAAATAGCAAAGACGAAAAAGAGAGTTATCATGATAGACAGAAGTCCCGCAACTGTAGGATTTACGAAGGAAAGATTGCTTCTCATAATATCTGCAAGGGGTGAGCCCAGTGTCGAAATCTTATCCCAGTTACCAGCAAATGTTTTAAATCCTGCAAAATTAACTGACCCAATCATTACAACTGCCATTCCAATATAAAGAAGAGTTTGAATTAAAAGGACAAGCCCAATTATTTTTGGCATTTTTTTACCGGGGTTTTTTACTTCTCCAGCCATATCTGCAACCTGTCTGTATCCACCAAATGAGAATAGTATACCAGAAGCAGGAATTGCAATAAAGATTCCACCAATTGAGGTAGCAAACTTAGGGGTTGTGAAATTGGATGGATGGAATATGAATATTGGGAGTATTATTATGAATCCAACTACTATAGCGATTTTTACCCATGTTAGGATATTATTGAATTTTGAAAACGTTCCAATTCCTACAAGGTTTAATACAAAGAATCCCAGTAAAAGGAGTACCGAAAGAAGAATGCCATACCCAGTTAAAACACCTGTAGATGAGTTGTAAAGGAATGGAAAGTAAAACGATGCATAAGTAGATACAGCAACAGCCTCGATAGCGGGTATAGTTGCAGCCCAAATTAACAGAGCCCATCCTGAAATAAACCCTCCATAAGATCCGTATGAATAATATGCCACTCTGGCACTTATTCCAGATCTAGGGAACATTGCTGAATACTCAGCGAAAGGGAGCGTAACCAATACAATGAATATAGCCGTAAGTATCCACGATATAATATCAGCAGGACCAGCATATGATAGCCCACCGGCCGCAGCAAAAAGGATGCCGGAACCTATTGCGCCCCCTACACCGAACATTATTGCCTGACCTGTTGTCATTCCTCTTTTTAACCCTGTTTTTGTTGTTTCATATCTGTCACCGGAAATCATTCCTTCTTCTAAACTCATTATTTTCCATGGGCTGCGGATTATAAGTATTTTCCTGCATTTTATATTCAATTACGAGTGTTATTATACTTACAATCGTTACATTTTCATGGTAAAAAGCGAAATTTACCATATTGAGAAAAAGATTAGTGATGATGACTTCGATAGTCTGATCAAAAGTCTTGAAGAAAGTAAAAGGGCCTGAAAAAGACACACATGGGAATGATCAATAATGTTTCTGATTTTGCTATCAATCCCTTACGAAATAACCATAGCACCAATCGCAGATTTTTCTTCATGGTTAAATCGAGTTGTTACACATGGAATTCCTTGATACACAACCCCTCTGGTCTAAAGCAAAAATAAACCCGCCTTCCTCAATCTCTTTTTCTTACCTGATTGATAAATTGCAATTCTTCTTCTGACAGTTCTTCCAATCTGTCGCCTCATCCCTTTAAATAGTAATAAAGCTGATTTATCTGCCCAAATAGTTTTATCAGAAGAAACATTTATTGGGAGGGAAAAGGAGTAAAACATCTTTGAATGTTACCTGAAATACAAGTTTTAGTTGGTGAATTTCTCATGATTCACGCTTCCTTTTAGCTTTGTTCATTTTTCTTTCAGAAATTTTTCTTAATTTCTTGAGTATTGGAACTTCGATTCCATATTTCTCTTTCAATTCCACGCACTTCTCATAAAGAGATGATTCCCAAATATTGCCTCTTGGATCTCCTTTAGATTGCTCTACGCATTCGTTTAAAACCAAATTGTAATCTATGTCAGTTCTTGCAATCAACTCCATATCCTCTAAATCTCTGTCTCTTTCAGTCATGCCTTTCATTAGAAACATGTCTTCATTCGACAAGCAAAAAACAGTCAGTTCCTTACCTTGGTATATTCTGTAGGCACGTTGTTTAATGGTATCGGTCAAGGATAATTTTTTCGCAACATACTTAATGAATATTTCCAATCTGAATCCTTCAAGGTTCTGCATGGCAGTTGCCGAGAGTTCTACGTATGGCCTAGACAAGTCTTGAGTTTGTAACACGTAGTATTCACATTTTTTAAGAGAACAAACTAAAATTCTATGATCTCTTTCATTTTCAACTATCACATCAATGTCTTTAGTCCCAGGTTTCAGTCCGTTTATTGCCATTACTGCTCCACCGAGCAGGTAGATGCATAACTTATCAATAAGAACATTATCCAACCTCATTAATTCCTTTGCGACGTAATCTGGGTCAAAATTTGCTCGGTCTGAATCGATCAACCTAACACTATCCCATACAAATCGGCCTGTTCTTGGAGTTCTCCTGGTTCTGGTAATGGCCATTCTCTGGCTTTCCCAGTGCTCTTGATGTAATTTATAAAATTTCGTGTTCTTTCCACAAGATTATATTTGCGTGACTTGTCTACGAGTCGATCCATGTCTATCTCTTTTTTATTTTTGAAGGCCAGCAATAGCGCATAGGTGGAGTATGTTTGGCTCTCTGGATCTATGCTTAACGTGTGGAGAATTATATCTTCTAAGGATAACTTATTCATGTTTGGTTCGTGGTAATAGTAAAAATCCGAGGTCAAGAATTGTATTCCATAAGCTGGCATAACAGTAAGTGCCGTGGGAGATGTTTCAATTGGTAATCTCTCAACTTCCTTCTTGGAATGGCCATTCATCTTGAAAAGACAACGATAACCGCTCCTCCAAAGA
Source organism: Thermoplasmata archaeon (assembly GCA_021799185.1). GTDB lineage: Archaea > Thermoplasmatota > Thermoplasmata > Thermoplasmatales > Thermoplasmataceae > UBA509. The sequence continues at coordinate 1,127 of JAJZAW010000005.1, read as the reverse complement.
ATGATTGCATCTCTTGGCAGCTTCTCAGCCAAGTATTTCCTGCTTACGTAATCTGAATACTCAGTGATGAAGTGTGACAGGTTGCTATTTCTGGCTGATTGCTTCTCAGGAGAACTGATGTACATTCCATGCATTGATAGATTACGAATTGCTCTCCATGAGGAAATAGAAGAGGTTCCGCGTTCGAAACTTTCCTCCCCGGTTATGTTTCTAAATAGTACTGTGATATTAGAATTTGAAATCATTTTTTCCCATGGAACATATGGTTCTACCCTGAACATTTCCTTTAGGGAAAGAGCGTAATTTCTATCAGATATGTCAACAAATTTCTTCATACCCTGTCTCTTTGTCTTAACGATTCCCTTTTCTTCAAGACTTTTCACCCTTTGAGAGATGGAACTTTCTGACTTCCCTAGTAAAGTCGAAAGATCACGTATAGATAAACCGCCATGGTCAGAGATCATCCTTGCAGTAGCTATCTCACCTTTTGAAAAAGCAAAGGGTAACATTTGTTCTTTCATTGTATATTTCATAAATAAAAATAACTATATAAGTATTTTTGATTTATGAAACAGTGAAGCAATCGTAGATAACAGTAAATCCATTTGGTATGTCTGCGCAATTCACAAGTAGACTGGCAGGGGCTAAAGCATGTTGGCTTACAACCTGTTGTTCAACATTTCTCAAACACTATTCAGGAAGCAAAATCAAATGCGTCATTGAATGACATGTGTGGATCAAATACAACTGCTTCTGTTCGTCATTTGGAAGCAGCTTTACATGGAGGGTCTTGATTAGAATACATGTGCGATTAATCAATATATAAGTGTGTCACAATTTCTCCCACGACTAAAGTGAGTTTTTTTGCCACGTGACTGTGAGTAGATTTCGACTGTAATCCGAAACAAGAAAAGCATTGCATAGGTACTTAACCGCCGGCATGACTTTAGAAATGCTGTTCATTGCATTCCAAGTTTAAGATGGCAAAGTGGGATGGTAGCTTCAAGGATAGGTAGGGAGTCGATTAATTAATTAAATGGATAGTAAGTATATTTTTTCGCATCTTGCTATAATGCACCATAGTAAGCTTTAACTATCTAGATATGATTACATCTACATGGAGATCG
>JAJZAW010000091.1 GCA_021799185.1 Thermoplasmata archaeon | reverse complement strand
GACAGGCTTTTCAATCAGCTGATTCTTTGATGTAATGGTGGGAAATACCACCATTACTAATTAACTTTTCTTCTTCTCATGAACCAATGATAAAGCCACGAATCAGAAATTAATGGTGGTAAAAGTTCGGGAGTTCAGGTTATTACGATTGCAAAAATAGGATAGTGCAGTATGTCAAACTCCGGGATAAAGAGAATAAGCGTTATACAGGTTAGCGGTGCCCACCTGTAGCTTGTCAACGGCGCTAGGACACCGCTTAATGCAGTAATAATCGCAACGTACCAATAATCAGTCAAAAAATACAAAATGTTATACATAATGGTTTTCTCCAAATTCAGCGATCAGTGAAAATTATTTATATTTCAAATTTACCCGTATCCTTTTGTTTTAATGTATTTCAATTGAAAGCATTACGCCCTTGAAAGAGAGGAAAGAGTGTGAATCTGATCTCTTTGTTCCATTCCTAATCTTTTTATCTTATCAATATCCACGCCGGCCTTCATTGCAATTCTCTCAATAGTATGCAGCATCAAATTCCCTCCAAAGCCGATTATCCCTCCAACCACCGCCCTCGATAATAAGTTTCCACTAGCATCCCTGATGCCATCTCGCCATGCCATTTTGGCAAGGTGTCTGTAAGATGCGTAGTATACGGCAAGTTGATCCTTGCTTAGCATTTCAGTATTTAGCCTTCTGGATTTAATTCTTCCAAGCGGAACGTTCAATAATGGCGTAACTGTAAATTCAAATGGTCTACCAGAAGCATATGAATTGCTAAGTCGATTTATCAGTCTAACAGTATCCATAAGGTCATCATGGGTTTCACCGTCTTGACCAACCTGTACAGTGAAGGCGGGTCTCCAATAGTTTGCTGTCTCGTTATATACGCCCTGCCACACGATATCTTGCCATGATCCGTCAGAACCAATTCTCAGGGGTAATGTCTTATTGGGCATGTGTTTTTTTGCAAGTTCATCACTCCCGGTCTCGACGCCGGTCTGGATCCCAATCCAATTCCCTGGGCCACCTCGCAATATCTTACTGAACTTCGCCATCATTTCTGGGTAAGCGGCCGGTATTGATATTCTTCCATGAGTCGGATTTGCTGTTTTTATTCCATCAATACTCATAACCTCAAGGAAAAGATCTGAAATGGCTTCCTCGTTTGGCTCAAACATGTGACCATGCTTATACCCCCATATTTCATCAGACTGAAGCCAGGCATTGCTTTGCCCACTTGCCACATTGACAGAAATTTCCTTCTTTATTTTATCAATTGTGCGATACCGCAGGGGGCGGAGAGTTACCTCACAGAAATCGCAGCCAACGCCGCATCCTCTCATGACCTCAACTAATCCTTTCATTGACGGATTAACTATGGGCACAATATCGTCAACTCTTGGATAAGCAAGAAAAGAAGTACCCCTTGCTAGAAACTTCTCATCCTTTCTGAAGATCTTCCTGAATTTATCATCGTATGCTGTATAGCCCTTGTAAAACATAGCCTTGTCTATGGAATCTTCTTCAATCTGCTGGAATAGTGGAACGGCAACGTCATCCACTTCTCCCTGAAATACGTAGTCAATACTGTACTTCTCCATTTCTTCTCTCATAATGGTAAATTCCCATACACCTGGACCTCCAACAACAAGCTTTGCCCTTTTGGATTTTCTCAGTCTATTTATCTTTTGCAAGAGAGCATCCCACTCCCTCCATACCCACGCATAGAGGTCGCCTCCAAATAGAGCATAGTATGACATGGTTGTGGGACCAAGTCCAAATGGGTCCATGGTGGAAACTGCGATTATGGATGTGTCGGTACCTATGTGATCTGCGAGATGATTTTCCTGTACAACAGCCACATCATTACTGCCGAAGCTGGTTCTGAGTGATGCCTCAAGTCTTCTCAGTGAATATGGTGCATAAATTAACTCACCTCTTGAGTTATATGGCGGTTCCTTTCCTTTCAGGAATTTATAAACAGGCTCCGGTATGAGTCTCGATGGTGAACAGCTGAGGAAATCGAGCAATGGGAAATTCCTATAAGTGTATGCCAGTGTTGAGTCAGAAATTAAAACAAATCTTGTCATATATATTCCTCTTCAGATTTTAACTCCCGTAATTGATGATGACGGTTGGTCCTTTTTCGAAGTCGAAGTCATCCAATCTGGTGTGTAACCGAATCTCTTTCTAAACTGTGATCGTAAAAACCGCATAATTACGCCACTTATGGCGTATGTGCCCATAATGGTGGCATATCTTGAAATAAGCCCAAAACTCTGCGTGGCAAGCCATATGTCCTGATTAAATTGTCTGGCATTGTGTTTCCATGCTGTATAATAGAGTCTCCAGTGATGCTCATTCATCATGTCGTAGTCCATGCTCCTTTCAGGCTTGTAATAATCCACATATAGAAGAGGAGCAATTATCCCCTTAAGACCAACTCCATTTGACAGTTCATCTATGAAAGACGTTGTCATGTCAACCTCGTCATCCTGTTCCTCGGGATGTCCAACCACCAGTGTTATAGCAGGATAGTAATAGTTACGGTTCATTATTTTTACAGCTTCCTTAACAGTTTCTGGGAACTCCTCTGGCGAATATGGCTTCATTTTGTAAGGCATGTATTTTCGGATAAGCCTTGGTGAAATGAATTCCAAACCAGGCTGAACACCCATCCATGAATCTGGGCCCAAATTGTTGATCTTTGAAAGCTCGGAAATTGTTTCAGGAGCGGCCCTGACGCCAGCAAATGTCCAGTGTGTAGCACCTATCTTCTCTGCACCTGCATTTTTCAAGCTTCTGAACAGTTCAACGATCTTATCTCCGTTAGGTATCTTCTCTTTGTTATCGCAGCCGTAGAGCGTGAGTTCCTCCGTGAGTAACCATATTGCCTTTTGACCCACTGCAATGTTTCTTTTCGCCTCCCTTACAAGTCTGTCTATGGGAAAATCTCTTTTCGTTCTGAGATTTGGCGCGCAGAAATCACAACCTCTTCCGCACCCTCTCATTATTTCGATTGTACCTGTAAGGGTAGGTCTGGTTATTACGGGGATATCCTCAAGGCTAAGAATACTATTGGTCATGGACCGGATAACCTCGGGTGGATCATCATCCATTATACTTTGGAAGATAAATGGAGCTGTGACGTCTGCTTCTCCCTCCACAACGTAATCAACCCCAAGTTCGTTCTTAACCCAGGGATCAATTTCTCCCTTCTTACCTCCTGATAACTCACTTTTAAATTCAACCCTGGACTCCCTGCTTCTTGGTGTATCAGCCCGCCTCATATAATCTGTGAACGGCCTGAGAAGTTGCCACGATCCGGGACCACCTACCACAACCTTGAATTTATAGCGTTCCTTTAGTCCCTTCAAGGTCTTTGTCAGTCTTATGAACCACTCCCTGTTCCATGGATCATTGCTCCAGCTTATTGCCGTGTCCACTGTCCCTATCCCCAGAGGACTCATCTCTGTAAGACCAATTATCTTAGTATCTTCATTTACAGCTTGATGAATCCGGTTTGGGTGTTGTGCAAGCACATTTTCATTGCCAAATCTATGTGTAAGTGATTCCTGTATTCTCCTTAATCCAAGAGGCGCCAGGAGAAGTTCACCAGTATTCTTATTAAACGTATCCCAAGTTGGGCAAATCATGCTGTATATTGGCCTGGGCGATACTTTTGCAGGCCCGCAAGAAAGAAATCCGAATAAAAAATTCCCTCTGAAGTTAGATACCTGAGATCTATCTGCTGAAAGAATAAATTCCCGCATGAATATGCATGTTTCTCCTATAGAAAAGCATAAAAGTAAACAAAGGTTTACTAAGTAAATTTTTTTTAACTTTTTCATTCATATTTGCGAAAGTAATAACTTGTTATGGCAGACGAAAAATTTATGGCTGCAATGGTAAAGACTCTTGCCTCCATGCCGGAGGAACAACGAAGAACAATGCTGAATGACCGGCTCCGGAGCTTTATCGATCTATCTGACAGCGAAAGAGAAAACGCAATGAAATCCATGCTCGTTGCGGCTTTATCCTTGACCGATGAAGAATATTTCAAAATAGCCAACACAAGAACTCGTGTGGTAATGTCCCTGGATCAAGGTGAGAGGATGAAGCTTATGAAGACACAACTTGTTGTTGTTTCGTCTTTGGATTTTTCATTGAGGCAAAGAGAGATGAACACCATGAAGAAAGTGATTATATCGCTTCCTGAGCAGCAGGGAGAAATTATGAAAAAAATACTCGCAGAAAATGGACTCAGCCTCTGATAGGGTGTTTCTAATTTGACTGCAATGGGTTTTTTTGGTCCTTTTTCTCCTGGAACAGGGATAGGGTTCTATATTTTGCCCCCTGTCCTAATTCTCTTGGCTATAACTCTTTCCATGACACTTCCGATAACAAAAAGGGTAAAATGGTCTACTTACAGAAGGCCATTGTATGTGATTGCCGTCATGTTTGAAAACTGGATTAGCGTTGTTGGTCTCGTTTTGATTCTCGTCGCCCCTCCCGGAGTTGGAACCGAAACAAAGGCTGTGTATTTTCTACTTACAATAATAGTGTTCTGGGCAGCAACCATAGTGCTGGCAAGCAAAAGGATACAGAGCAGATTCATACCGGAAATGGGCCTGTTCAGACCAGACCTTCTATACCCAACTGGCGCTAACCTGGCAAGAGGTGAAATATTTGCAGGGCTCGGTCTTAAGCTAATGCTTACAATAACTCCTGTTTCTATTCACAACTTCGCGTGGCTGCCTGTATGGAACTGGTGGGGGCTTTTATGGGCAGAGCTGTCCATGGTGTTTTTGGTAGCTGTCAGGGGTATGACAAAATTAAAGATAGTGTTAATGGGGCGTATGATAAAACAGAAGATGCTTGGATGGAGAGGAACCTTGTTGGAAGAAGGTTTTCTTTACCTTGGATTTGCTGGACTTTCATATGGTTTCCTAAATGTTTTCATGGGGTATATTCCATTTACGGTTGTATATCCAAGGTTTTGGCCAGGGGCAGTAATTATGGGTATTGCAGCAATAATCCTTATTCCAGTCAGGGGTTACCTGAAACATAAAGTAGACAGAATAACCATGTCTTACCAACGAACCCTTGGGCTCATGGCCATCCTATACGTGGGTGTAATGGTTCTGATGTATGGGATGATAGTGATGCTAATGGGGAGATTCCTGATAGTTACGACATCTCTTGGGGTCGTTCTTGGCGTGTTTCTCCAGATACTTGGGATAAGTGTGATAGTTTTTGGCAGGGCAAGATCAATAATGAATGATCGAAAAGGCATGCTACCTCAGATGCTCTGGGTTTTATCGCATGCGGACGAGGAGGACAGGCAGAGAGTTATGAAAATGAGGCTGGAAATCTTCGCTTCAATGAATGAAAATGAGAGATTTGTTAACATGATGAATATGTACGATGCATTGATGCAACTCCCTGAGGATAAGCAATCCATTATGCTTGGAGCACAGATGATGGCACTTTCTGTTCTTGAAGCTGAAAAAAGGAACAAATGCATGCGAACGATGGATAGAGTAACATCTATGGGGGCTTCACTGCAATGAGCGAAGTGTTTGACAGACTTCCCAAGGCTCCAAAGCTGCTGTCGAGAATGGCATGGATAGAGTATGCCACAGTGGGTGGTGTTACTGTATATTCAATTATAACTCTCAACACAGCAATTTTTGCTATCGGAGTTGTGGGAATTGCGATTGTCTATGCTCTACAGAGGCTAGGCGCAGCCTGAACATGCATTTTTTCAATCTAACCATATTATTCAAACCGAACGGATAAATGTGGTAGACGTAGTTTTATTGCCCTATGGGCCCTCTTGCTTAGAATTGCTATCATTTGCCAGATTATTTTCGCGATAAACAGTATCTCCGAAGATAAATATCACATTATTTGAATATTAATATTATTTATTGAATTCCGTGAAGAGGTCTTGCAAATGTTTATTATTGGATATGCATTGTATATCCGATGAAAAAGAAACCGCTGGTTGCAGAGAATCATTTGGAAATATCCAATATTGAAGGATATTTTGTAAGGACGGTGACTAAGTTCGGGAACAGCGCAAAGATAGACTGTCCCAAGGAATATCTCGGAAGAACTGTATATATCGTAGTGCTATGAACAGTCCCACAAGGCTCCTGACATCCTTAAGCGCTTTAGAAAGATTCACCAACGATGCTCTCAGGCTGAAGCATGATCCCGGATACCTCAATGGATTCCATTTCAACCGTGAATTATTGAAAGCTACAGTTGCCAGCACGTATCTGGAGACCGTCGGTGACAGGGCGGATTCAATACACCTGGCCATAGAACGTTATCCTGTCACCCATACAGTGAAAGGGATAAGGGATTCTCTGTTCTCACGCATATCCGCACTGTCAAGGAAATCCCTCTCCGAGAATAAGGACCCGATCATGATCGCCTTCGACTACACACATGAGGATTTCTACGGCGATCGTGACAGTTTGTGGATACATGGCTGGACAGGTGAACATGGTGTGACTGGAAAGTTCTCATATCTCACTGCAAGCATTGTTAACAGGGATCTCAGGCTTCCCATAGTATCAATACCTTCACCCATGGGCAATGACATGCCATCAGAGATTTCAGCAATTACGGATATGCTTCTGCCGTTGTTGGGCCGTATAGACTTATTACTGTTTGATCGTGGATTTTACTCCAGGGATCTGATCATGTTTCTGAACGAACAGAAAATAAACTGCCTCATATTCGTGCCCAAGAATCCGCAGGTGAAGGAAGAGTTCTCATCAATGTACCAGACAGAGAGGAAAGTAATCCTGCATGAATTCTCCACATACAGGGAAGGCAAAAGGATCAGGGATTCTGTCCACCTTG
>JAJZAW010000090.1 GCA_021799185.1 Thermoplasmata archaeon | reverse complement strand
TCTATGGAGAGTCAGTTTCTTCGTTGAAGGCCATGGCCATCCCCCATGAGAAACCGCCAATAGCGTTCACAAATCTACTTGAGGTATTCAGTGAAAACATGGAATAACCGGACACCGAAAAAGTAGAAATAAGCAAATCCTGGGAGTTTGGAACAGAAAGAATTGAAATCGGGATTCCCGGCGATGAAAAATATGAAAATGGGATTGAACCATTGATAAACCATATGCTATTGTTAAGGAAATCAGCCGCAACAGTCAGATGATTTGCCGTGTCGATTGCAAGTCCCTGTGTGCTCAGGACATCTAATCTCTTCAGATGGTTCACCATTGAAAGGGTGGTGGAATTGAAAATATAGGTACCGTTGAACTGAGTTCCAACATATATCAACCCAGAATATTCATTATATGCAACAGATTTCACACCATAGTTTGATACATTAATGGCATCTTCGATCTTCATGTTTTGTGAAATCTCCAGAAGTTGACTGAAAGTTGTGGCATAGATAGTTCCATTTGGATTTAATGCCAGACCCCCCGGACTTCCATTAATCTGAAGAAAACCATTGATCCGGTAATTGCTTGCATTGAGTGATAATATGCTGTTATTTCCGTTGGAAGCAACAATTATTGAGTGTGAATAATTATCGAACAGTCCATAAGGAATGACAAAATTGTTGTAATTAAGACCCGGATTCTGAGAAACAATACCCGATGAAAGATTTACGTATCCTGCAGTATGGAGATATCCATAATAGTGTACTATTTGAGTTGCATTAGAGGTGTTTATAATACCAGTGGCCTGTGGTGAGAAGAAATCAAGGGAATTGGAGACAGAATAGTTGTAAGTACCATTGCCTATATCGAAAGATATTGATGGATTTCTGGTACTAAGCGTGACATTGTCCAATGATACGGACCATTGAGTTCCCGTGGGAAGACCTGTTTCAATGAACCTGAAACTAGACAGGGGAGAATATGGTTCTAATTGTGAGAGTTGAGCATTAAGTGAACTATGGACCGTCTCTGCACTGCTATTTGCGATTCTTGGAGACGCGCTTAAATGATGCTGTTGAGAGCCATTCATCATACCATTTGATGCCATAACGGATAAAGCAGAGGCTATCATTAGCAATGACACGAAGAGTACCAGCGACTGCCTGAAATGGTTCAACTGATTTCCATATTACAGGACTATAAAAATACCTTTGTGTAGGTTTGAAAAATAAGCGAGACAGTTTTACGAACTTAGGAATACAGAAATAGACAATTAACCTACGTGAGCGGGAAGTCTCCCTTTCGCAAGAGAGGGGATGAAAGCGAATGAAATGCTTATAGTATATAGAATATTACGGTAACTATGTCTTACGAACTGGATAAGGGTGCACATTCCGTATATTCATTATACTACCACTTCATCCAGGTCGTAAAGTACAGGAGGAAGGTTTTTGCCAATGATGCCATTGTGGATCTTCTCAAGACAAAGACAAGGGAAATAGCTGAAACATTCAATGTGGACATTCTTGAGATAGAATGCGATAAGGATCACTTCCACATGCTTTTCAAGGCCACACCTCTCCTTAACATTCCTCAATTCATCAATGCAGTCAAAACAATAACATCGAGGGAGATACAGCGTAACTTCCCCGATGTGAAGAAAGAACTCTGGAAGGGAAAGTTCTGGTCACCCTCATACTTCCTGGCAACTTCTGGCCAGGTTACCCTTGATGTTTTGAAGAAATATGTGGATTCGCAGGAGGTTAAGCCTCATGAGAACATATAAATTCAGGATTTACCCCTCAGATTCACAGATCACTATACTGAACAGTACGCTTGAACTGTGCCGTGAACTGTACAATTCCATGTTACAGCAGAAGATATACGCTTACAGATGGGGAAAGAAGGTCAATTACAACTCACAGCAGAATGAAATACCTGAAATAAAGAATACATTTCCGGAATACCGCAATATCCATTCACTTGTCATACAGGATGTTGCAAGGAGACTGGACAGGGGATTTCATAACTTCTACAGAAGGATGAAGGAAAAGAGGAACGGAAAGAACATTAAAGCGGGATTCCCAAGATTCAAGTCAAAGGGCAGGTACAGTTCCATCACCTACACGCAGTCCGGATTCAGGATACTGGACAATGGTCATGTGTGGCTCTCCAAGCTGGGGGAAGTGAGGATGTTCATGCACCGATCCGTCACGGGAGATATAAGGACAGTATCAATAAAGCGTGATTCCGTGGGGGGCTGGTTCATTACATTGACTGTTGAGACCGGTAGTAACCCGGATAAATCAGAAGAAGCCGAAACCCTGCAGGATTCACAATTTCAACCCGTCAAACCGGCTGGCATAGATATGGGTCTGAAATCCATCATCACAGCAAGTGACGGATCACACATGGAACCACCACAGTTCCTGAGAAAATCGGAAAAGAAACTGACGAGGGCGCAGAGGAATCTATCCAGGAAGAGGAAAGGATCGGGAAAAGGAACAAAGGCAAGGATGAGGGTGCAGAAAGTACACAGGAAGATAGAGAGGCAGAGGGATGATTACGCTCACAGGCTTTCCAGAAACCTGGTGGAAAATCATGATCTCATCACATTTGAGGATCTGAACATTAGGGGAATGATAAGGAACCATCACCTTGCGAAGAGCATAGAGGATGCGTCATGGAACAGGATCATCCAGTACACCATGTACAAGGCTGAAAGTGCCGGTACGGTTGTGATACTGGTCAATTCCAGGAATACGTCAAGAATATGCTCAAAATGCGGCAACATTAAACACGATCTGAAACTTTCAGACCGCATATACCACTGCAACATATGTGGTCTTACCATGGACAGGGACCTGAATGCCGCAATAAATATCCGCAATATGGGACTGATAAAGATAGGGAGGGGCACTCCCGAAGTTACGCCCGTGGAGATTGGAGCTCTACCAATGGCAACTCTGGTCGTTGAAGCGGGAAGCCCCCTGCGTTACAGTAGATCAAAATTCACCTCCAGAGTGCCCATTTGACTGAACAAGATTTGTAACAAAAGGATTGGTTCTAATCAGACCTGAGGCGATGAATATCCCCATATTATGAGCTATTATTCTCACCCGAGATACAATATTCATCAGAACCCACATGTTGTAGATGAGTATTGCAAGATAGAAATATAACAGCCTGATTTTGTGCTTCCTCGACGTTGTCTTTGCAAGAAATTTTCGAATCATTCGATACCCGGTTTCTATCCCCCATCTTTTTCTATACAGTTTAAGCAGCTTCTTGGGTGAAATATCCATGTTTGTTGCGAATACATATAACGTCCAACCCTTCTTGCTGTGTCCATATATGGAAACGACACGGAATGAGGACTGATCCTTTTTTCTTCTGTGGTGTGAAGCGGTTGTATATTTCATATCTATTTCCTCCCCTTTACACTCTTTGCCAAGCTTGGGTGCATGTATCACAAAATTCATGCCAATGGAAATCAGGTAATTTATCAGATCAATAGAGTAGAAGCCACCATCCATGAGAAGAACACTGATCCTTATGCCATGAGATTTGATGATGTCCAGAAGCTTAACCACCATGTCCAGTATGGTTCTTTCCGTTACAGGGATCGCTGCTATGGCGAATCTCTTGTTTCTCACTACAATGGACGCGGTTGCATATTCATACGCATAATTTGTTCCTGCCTTATTCTTTGTGCCTATTATGCCATCTGTTTCACGATCTCCATAATACATCTCATCGTGCCAATCCAAAGCAATCTTCAAGGGTTTCCTGAAAATACCCTTATCCTTCATGGTAGCGATCAGATCATCATTGATCCTCAGCAGTCTTTCAGGATTCTTATTCTGTAGATGATTCCTCACTGTCTGTCCGGATACACCGGTAAGTTGGGATGAACCCTCAACATAACTATGAGTCATGGATGCCATGAGAAGGGTTTTTAGTGTCATATCCTCACTCCTGGAATTTCCGAAGCTGAGGGATTCCTTCAGAGATTGCACAAAATTAATGTAATCTCGTGCTGTACGGGCTCTGTCTGGCATGTTTCTTATCATTAAATCAGGTAGATTCATGCCAGACAATTGTCATACATGATATATTTTTGATCTACTGTAACGCAGGGGGCTTGTTGCTGTCTGGATGACGCAACGATTGGCTGGTTGACAGCAGCCTGAAATACTCAGATTTACCAAGTATTCCGATGTTTCTTGCGGCATTGAGATCGGCATGAAGTTCAAAGTTACAATTCTGGCAATGGAAGATCGATCCCTTCCTGTTGTTTCTGTCTATGTAACCACATTTAGAACATTTTTGTGATGTGTATTTTGGGTTTACATAGATTACAGTCTTTCCAATCTCCCGTGCCTTGTATTCCATGAACTGTTCCAGCTGGAGAGGAGACCATGATCCTAGCATGGTGTTGAACCTCTTCCCGTTGTTTCTCTTTCTCATGCCTGCCGAACCCAGATCCTCAAGTGCAATCACATTATAGGGAAGATTTGCGATCTGCTTTGAAATCACATGATTTGTATTCTGCACGAACCGTCTCTCTCTTCCGCTCAGTTCCATCAGTTTACGATGGGCGGAACCAGTGCCTGCGTGCTGCAATTCTGATCTGTTGTGCCTGTATCTTCCCTTTATGCTTCTCAACTCTCCTGAATTGAAGAACATGTTGTTTGACAGTACTGCTATGCTCTTTATTCCCCTGTCTATTCCCATTACTTTTACATCTCTTTTTGTATCTGCCTCCTTATCCGGCAATTCAACCTGGATCATCACGGACATCTTCCTGTGTTTTGTGTCAATGCATACCTGTGCATTGGTGTATTCACCCCTGTATTTCTCAATGAGTGGTGAATGTGCCACTGGAAATACCAGTCTCCCAGCAACAGTTGTCAATGATATGGTATGCGAATCGGGATAGAATTTGAACGTTCTTCTGTCATATCTGATGGTCAGGGATTTCCTCTGTATCTCTTTTTTGAGTCCAGTCTGCTTCAGTGCCTCCGATGCAGTATCCCTTGCGGTCTGGACAAGTGCTGAGGGTAATGTTGGTATGGCCTTTCTAACGTCTTTATACGTTGCCCTGTTGAGCTTATTCTTGTTAAACGTATGTTCAGAAAAACCATAGTCCAGAACTATCTGTCACGCATCCCTGAATCTCTTTCCCGTCTCCAGAAGGGAGGGATCGTAAGGAAGTTTTAGTTTAATAGTTCTGAACATAATTTAGTAGATTACTTAGCAGATTATGTACATTCGCTTTCATCCCCTTGCCAAGTCAGGGGTCTTCACGCTCACGATCGATAAAATGAAATTGCCTGGCAGGACTTTGCCCGTCAGATGAACATTTTCGGTATTTCCTCACTGGTGTTGATCATAAGGACCTTTGGCTCATTGCCTTCCCTGAGCCACTGCAGGCTTTCCAGCGAGGAATCAGCCACACGGGCGGGTATGCCGAATGCCTCAACTATGCTGGGAATATCCATCCTTGGCTGCAGGAAATCCCTGTCCTTCATGTCTGCATAATAGCTTTCCGCGAAGCTTCTCAATATCATATACCCACCGTTGTTCAGGATTATGACCTTCACAGGGAGATCATATTTACGTATTGTCCACAGTGTCTGCAGCGTGTACATGAATGCCCCGTCGCCAACAACAGCAAGAACCTTATCCCTGGATGTTGCGATGCCAGCTGCTGCAGGAAGGGCCCAGCCCAGCTGGCCAGTCTTTGCGGTGAAATAGGATTGAGGCCTGTACCCAACAACATTCCTCAATATCTGTGAAGCAGATATGGATTCGTCAACTATGACATGATCCTGGAATATGCGCTTTATCATGGACATGACGTACAGGGGTTCCATTTTCCTTCTGGCAAGTGTCACCGCGGTCTTTGCTGTATAGTCCACACTCCTGGAAAAATTCCCCTTCTTCCTTACTGATCTCGTTGCCTCCTTCAGGAAAAGCCTTGGATTCATTACATAACCTGTCCCGATTCTGCCGGATATGTCGGTGCCTATGCATATGATGCGCTTCCCCTGCAGAAGTGGTGATGGTGTGTACGGATATAGTGTGATGTCGCCACCGATTACAATGATAAGGTCATTTGCCGCAAGCCTCATGTCAATTAGTCCTGCCGCCGGCGGCAGATCCCCGGCATACTGCGGATCTTCTGAAGGATAGCAGCCCCTGCTAGACAGGGGCTCCCCGTATACGGGACAGCCTATTTTGTGGGCAAATTCCTGCGCTTCCCGGAAGGCTCCGTAGAGGTCAATCTCGTACCCAAATACTATTGCGGGATTGGACGAGCTATTTATATGATCAACTATTTCCTTCACCGCATCAGGGTTCACATATTCCTGCCTTACAGGATTGAAATCATCGAAGGCCTCATCGTGATCCTGATCCATGAAATTCATGGGAAAGCTCACAAACACTGGCCCCATTGGAGGCGTTGTTGCAACCTGGTAAGCCCGTCGCAGTGACCGGTATATATCGGCGGGATCCTTTATCTCGTACCTGTATTTCACCAGGCCAGACACCGTGCCCAGCAGGTCGCCGGAAAGTATGGGATCGTAGAATATGTGTCTGTAGTCCTGCTGCCCTGCCGTGACTATGACCGGGGAACGGTTATGATAGGCGGTGTGGAGGAAAGCCATTGAATTGCCAAGCCCTGGCATTGTGTGCAGATTGCATATTGCCGGTGATTCGGATGCCTGTGCCAGGCCGTCTGCCATGCCCAGGGATATTGAATCATGCACGGTCAGGTAGTAATTCTTGATCCCCCTGAGCATTGGCAGCTCGGTTGTCCCCGGATTGCCGAAGATCTGATTGAGCCCAAGTTTGTCCAGGCTCTGTGAAAAAATCTCGAATCCCCTCATCAGACCACCCTGTTGATTGGATCCACGCCCTGCAGGAAC
>JAJZAW010000089.1 GCA_021799185.1 Thermoplasmata archaeon | reverse complement strand
TGTAAAGGTTCTTAAGTTTGAGGGCGCGTTCAAGGTTTCTAGCTCTAAAAAAAGGTGTTTTTCCAGGAGGTTCGTCCTCTTCTATTCCTTCCATCTCTATTCACTCAGGACATATGCCTGATTGAGACCTGTTAGAAAATCAAACTATATAAATATATTGGCTATCAATTTAATCAAAACGTTCGCAGGAGAATCTGAATTTTCCAGTGTCCATCAATATCTTACACATTATATAAAAAAAATATAATGTTTTATAGCATATATTTAAAAATGCTCAGTTAAATTCTTATGATCTCCAGGCCAAGAGAATCCGCAACCGACATGACAATTTCCCGTGCCCTGGATTTGGTTCCCTTGCGATCCATGACGAATCCACGGCATCCCGGCGTCTTCTGGACGCTCTGCCTTATCAGCTCATCTGTGGCATTCTCCAGCGCGTGCTTGGAGATCATATGGCCCATGGCGACTGTGTTTTCAATTGAATATTCGGTTATCTTGGGCATATAGTGCCCTCCACCAATACCAACAAAGGCCCCGCTGAAATTCCTCCTTGTGGCAAAAATGCCCCGAATTATGTCATCCTGTGCCTCAGGATTATTCCACTGGGCCTCGGTAGTCCCTATCTCCATATAGAAGTGGGGAATTTCAAGTGCCGGTCCGTGATGTGTAGCCTCATACGTGACTTTGAATTCATCGCCCCTGTAAGTGCTGTGCATCTCAAGAAGGGCTGAAGTCATATCATACGGTGCCGTCGGAGAAAGTCTGCCAACAGCCCCTCCCAGTTTCGCTTCGCTGAAGTTGCCGGTAGGGTGGACGGTAAGGCTCATCATGTCAGCTGCAGAGGAATGCCTTGAGAGGAATATTACAACGTCAATTGACTGAGAAAGCCCCTCAAGGCCAGAATCTAGCGTATCCATGTAAAGGTGCCTCCTCTGGATATAACTGAACAGATAATCCCCATGCCTCAGTACGCCAGCATTTCCATCAAGAGGCTGGAAATCCACAGTTTCCAGCAATCTCTTGGACATTGCCACACTGGCCTGATCCTCCTTTGATCCTATTATGAGCCGCATTTCAATCAGCCATCAGGAAACGTGGGATTCTATAAAATCGAAATACAATCTGTCTGCTTTGGCCGCCATGGCTGATTTCTCGGATCTGACAGCCTCAAGCAATTTCGTTCTTCCGGCGTCCTTAATTCTCTCCGCGACCCTCTCGTATTCATGAAGGGAATCCGATTCAGTTTTTGATATGAACAGGAGCACACTCTGGAGATTACCAAGGTCAACTTCTTCATTCATTGCAAGATGATCTGTAGCATGTATGTTCCTGTATCTGCCAGTCTGCTGCCGGATGTCGCCCTTCCTGACATTGCTTTCCTCAAGGTACGCAGCAATGTTTTCATGGCCCTTGGCGAAGGTGGTGAGAAACATCCTTATGTTGTCAAGCGAGGCTTTGTCCCCAAGATCTGAATAAATTCTGGCTATTTGCTCCTCGGATTCTGCAAGGCCCTTAAGCGAATATTTCCCATATGATTTCATTTCTGGTTATGACTATTCATCAATAATGTATTAACGTTGTGTAAGCTTTCATTCCAATTGCTCCTTTGACCAGGGAGTAGCAGAGCATCTTGTTAAAGCGCAAAGCGTTCTGATTACGGATGATTTCTTCTGCCCTATGTGAAATTGCACGGCAGAATTGCACCACCCCTGCTCCAGAAATATATGGAACTTATCTTCATAACAGCGGAATGGAAGAGTGGTGAGGCATAGACGGACTTTAAGAATGCCTTAAATACCGGTCCAGATCTTCCACCAACGAAGCCAGCCTGACAGCAGATCCTGAGGACCTTGACAGATGATACTCATCCCTGAGATCATCATAGTCTGCATGAACTACATATACGGAATTATTTTCCTGGTAAACAAGGACCTTAGAAGGAAGTTCAATCCCAATGTCCGGATTTTCTTCAATGAGATGTGTTCCCACAAGGGGAGACCCGAATATTATCACCTTTTCCGGCCTGAGGGTAAGGCCTACCTTCAGCGCATTTCCCTGATGGTCAACTGTGGCGAAGACATCAACATTCCTGGATTTCAGGAATTCATATATCCTGCTGCACGTTTCATCAAAACTGTATGCGCTTTCCTCTCTGTGAAGTTTCACCATTTATATCATTTATCATATGATTTTCTGTTATTTACGGCTTACAGAAAAGCGATTTTAACAGAAGCAAGATGAGGGCGCTTCCATATAACTACTATGAGTGCACAGGTTGGTCAGGCATGGCGGATATGAAAATGGTTTTAATTGTCAACATCCTAACCAACAGAATGGATCTAGACATTCCTGCCATGGAGGCCAGATGGAAAAAGCTCTGGTCTGAAGAATCTATTTATGCCACAGGCGCAGGCTTCAGCAATAGGGATAGCTGTTTCTCCATAGACACTCCGCCACCCACAATATCCGGAAAGATGCACATGGGGCATGCCTTCTCCTATCCGCATCAGGATTTCATTGCAAGATATAAGAGGCTCAGGGGATACAGTGTGTTCTATCCATGGGGATTCGATGACAACGGGCTTCCAACAGAAAGATATACGGAAAAGTCCCTGGGCATAAAGGGTGAAAAAACAGATCTAGGGGAATTCATAAGACTCTGCATGCAGGAGAGCGAGAAGGCCGAAGAGGATCTGAAGAAAAACTGGATGGATCTGGGGATCAGTGCGGATTTCTCACATTCCTACAGGACATTTTCAGAAACATCCCTGAAAATTTCGCAGAGCATGTTTTTAGATCTGGTAGAAAAGGGCAGAGTGTACCGCGAAGAAGGCCCCACAATCAGATGCCCGACCTGCCGGACAGCAATTTCTCAAATTGACCTTAAGGACATAAACCAGTCGTCGGAGTTTGTTTATGTCAGGTTCACAGGCAATGAGAAGGGAGTGCTAATCGCAACAACAAGGCCGGAACTGATGGGCGCATGCGTTGCTGTGGCGGTAAACCCCTCAGATGAAAGATATTCCGATCTGATAGGGAAAAGCGTAACAGTTCCTGTGTACGGATACAGCGTTAATGTCATCGCTGACGACCTTGTGGCCATGGACAAGGGTACAGGGGCTGAGATGGTATGCACCTTCGGGGATCAGAACGATATTTACCTGTGGAGAAAACATGGGCTTTCCACACGCATAATTCTGGATGATTTTGGCAGATTCAAGGAAGAGGCTGGAATCATCAGCGGGCTGACTGTTAGAGAAGGCAGGAAAAGGATCATAGAGGAACTGGAGCATCTTAAGGCTGTTGAAAAAATAGAGAGGGTTAAGCATTCAGTCAATGCCCATGAACGCTGCGATACTCCGGTGGAATTCGGCATCAGCAAGCAGTGGTACGTGAAGGTGCTGGACATAAGGGAAGAACTTAAGGCCTCTGCCCATTCTGCTCAGTGGATACCGGTACACATGCGAGTCAGGATCGACAACTGGATAGACGGCCTTAAGTGGGACTGGGGAATCTCAAGGCAGAGATTTCTGGGAGTGCCCTTTCCAGTCTGGTACTGCAGGTCATGCGGCGAAACACTATATGCAAGCAAGGAAGAGCATCCTGTAGACCCGAGAACATACAGTGGGGAGATCACATGCTCAAAATGCGGTTCTTCAGATGTCAGCCCGGAGACGGATGTGATGGACACATGGGCCACATCATCGCTCAGCCCGCGCCTGGCGCTCATGCCTGCAGGCCTGTTTCCTGAACTTTATCCCATGGACGCAAGGTTCCAGGGTCATGACATAATATCTACATGGGCCTTTACAACTATTGTCAGGTCATTCATACATGATGGCATCCCGCCATGGAAAAGGATCATGATAAGTGGAAACGTATACGATCCCCAGGGGCAAAAGATGAGCAAGAGCAGGGGCAACATAATAGAGCCTGCGGATCTTGTGAATGAATACGGCGCAGATGCGGTGAGATACTGGGCATCCACCGCCCTTCCAGGTGAGGATATAAAGGTCAGGGAGCAGGACTTTGTCCGTGGCAAAAGGACAGTCATAAAAATATTTAACGCTTCAAAACTTGTGGCATTGCTATCCGAAGGGATTTCAACGCCTGCTGTGCCGGAAGCAAAACATCCCGTAAATGCCGGAATCATTTCCAGGCTCAATGAACTCATAGTAAAGGTCACAGATCTGATGGACGGATACCAGTTTTCGAGGGCACGGTCTGAATTAGACAATTTCTTCTGGAATACATACTGCGACAACTATCTCGAGATAGCGAAAGGAATCGTTAACAGGTCTCAGGGCATTGGCAGCGATACCAGGGAGGAATTCGGGAAGATTCTGAGATACGTCCTTCTGCAGATAATGAAGATGTATGCCCCCATAATGCCCTTTATAACCGAAGAAGTCTACCATTCTCTCAATCTTGGCTCGAGAAAGAGTGTTCATCTGGAAAAGTGGCCACTTCCTTCGGGCAATTCTAAAGATGAGGGGGGAGCATCTGATTTCGAATATCTTCTGCAGGTGCTATCGGCAGTCCGATCCTTCAAGACGTCGAAAAAACTATCAATGGGAAGCCGCATTGATTCACTGGCCATATTTGGAGATAAGGACTTGCTGGAAACATACCGGGATGAAGTAATGGCTGTGATGAACATAAGCAACCTCAGCATCCGGCAATCCGAAGATCTTCAGGTAAGGGAAGGATAAGCTATGTTCAGGCCGGTACGGAAAAGGATAGTGAGAATTGCCACCATAATACTCATAGTTTCAGTCATTATATTCTCTTATTCCGTTTATTCAATCGAAAGCAATGTTTCCACCCATAACAATCTAGCCGTACCATCCGGAGCAGCATCCTCAGTTTCCATCCATGAGAATGGAGTGCAGGCTGGCAACGATCTCGAATATATCATAGCTTCACATAACGGCACAAACATAAATGTCTCAGCTTATATGCTTTCTCCAAGCGGCTTGCACAGCGGGCTTCTTTCATTGGTCAACGTAAATCAGGGGTCCAGGGTGTTTGTGGCCGGCGAATCAGGAAACTGGACCCTTGTAATTACCAACAATGCACAGTCACCGGCCACAGTGGATGTGACAATTACAGATATAGGGGTTATCTACCTGATCGGAGCAATATTCGGGTTTATCCTCCTCATAGTTGGAATAGTAATGATAGGATTGAATTCATACGCGAGGGTGGCTGAAAGGAGAAGGGAGAAAAACAGAGGATTTTCAGAATAAAATTTCAGAGAATTGGCAGATATCTGTCCAGTTCCCATTTTGTCACGTATGACCTGAAGGCATCCCATTCCCGCTGCTTTACAGTTATGAAATTTTCAAAGATGTGCTCTCCAAGGATTTCTTTCATGAGCTTGCTGTTCCGGAAATGGTGCAGAGCTTCTCCGAGGCTTTCCGGCATTGATTGTATGCCATGCCTGATGCGTTCTTCATGTGTCATATGGAATATGTCCTTTTCCACGGGTTCAGGTGGCTTGATGTTATGTTCAATTCCGTCAAGGCCGGATCCAAGGATCACTGCGAACTGCAGATATGGGTTTCCGGCGGAATCAGGGCACCTGAGCTCCATTCTTTTCCTCATCCCATTGCCTGCAGGTACCCTGACGAGGGCAGATCTGTTCTTGTTTGCCCAGGAAATGTATACTGGTGCCTCGTAACCCGGGATAAGCCTCTTATACGAATTTACCCATGAAGCAAGAACAGCGGAGGCCTGGGTCACATTCTTCAGGATACCGCCCAGATAATGCATTCCAAGATCGCTGAGCCCATATTTTGCCTCTGCATCATAAAAGAGGTTCTCCTTCTCCCCTGTGGACATTATGCTTTGATGAACGTGCATTCCGGATCCGTTCACCCCATTGATTGGCTTCGGCATGAATGTGGCATACATGCCGTGGTTCTGTGCAACATTCTTTATGATGCTTTTGAGCATTGCCACCCGATCTGCCATTATGAGTGCCTGGCCATATCTCAGATCGATCTCGTGCTGGCCGTATGCCACTTCATGGTGTGCAGCTTCAGGCTGATAGCCAAGGTTATAGAGCGATCTCAGGATATCCTGCCTGATCTCATTAGCTGCATCTATTGGAGTGTTGTCGAAATATCCTCCATAATCACTTGGTATTGCGGTGGGATTGCCCTGGCCGTCTCTTTTGAAAACAAAAAATTCAAATTCCGGCCCCACGAAGAAATCCATGTCTTTCTTGTGAAGCTTATCCAGAACTCTTTCAAGGGCGTATCTGGGATCACCAGGAAATCTTGTGCCCTCAGGGGTGAACACATTGCAGATAAATCTTGCAGTTCTGACATCTCGTGTGCTTTCCGGAAGCACAGTATATGTATTCAGATCGGGATGTGCTCTCATGTCAGATTCTTCAA
This sequence comes from Thermoplasmata archaeon, assembly GCA_021799185.1. Classification (GTDB taxonomy): domain Archaea; phylum Thermoplasmatota; class Thermoplasmata; order Thermoplasmatales; family Thermoplasmataceae; genus UBA509. Next base: position 547 of record JAJZAW010000089.1, on the reverse strand, counting down.
TCTGAGCATATCCTGCCACTGAGCTTCCGTCAAAAACAACGCCTTCCGTAAGTGCGCCTTCGAAGCGGTTTTTAGGGACTGTAAGGGTCTTCACTGCCCCAACTATGTCCATAAACTGAAGCTGCAAAAACTCAATATTATCCTGCTTTAGCCGGTCAAGGGCGAATTTAACATCCTCTTCCATGCTCAAGCTAATTTTAGGTATACTTAAATAACTTTAGTTTCAGAACAGTTGAATTTGCAATGAATTTCTTCAGTCCTTCGACATAACGTAAAGCTGCAGCAAAATGGGAGAGTTTCAGCCATTTCTGCTTGATCTGAAAGCCCTGTCACCTACACTCATGTTAAATGTGAAAAATGTACACCGGCTGGTAAGGCAGAATAATTTTTTCGCACCTACATAAACCTCTAAATTGATTTACGGAAATCAGCCTGGAAGGCAAAGGCTGTCAGGAAATGCTTTTCAACCCGGTAGCAAATCTGTATTTGAGGTAATTAAGATGTTTGGAAAGCTTAAGATGAAAGTGGATGAGATTGACATACAGAA
>JAJZAW010000004.1 GCA_021799185.1 Thermoplasmata archaeon | reverse complement strand
CTTGAGCCAATACCCGCATTAATGTTGAGACTGGAAGGAGTCACGAGGAATTTGAAGTACCACTGGATTCTTCTGATCTCCCGAAGCTTACTCCAACCGGATCAAAGTCAATCCCACTTGGCTCTGTGATAATGTTTCACAGGAAAGACAATTCAAACGTGGTTAATGATGTTGTCAACCTTGTGAAGAACAATCTTATAAAGAACGCCATTTCCGTGGGCCGTGGTGTAATCGATGCCACATCAAGCAGCTATGAGACATCCAGGATTCTGGTCAACGTTATGGATCCGGAAACGATGAAACACTATATAACTGCAGAAAAATCCAAGAGGGCTAATTCATTTGTTATCAACCTTGAGGGGAAGAGCATCGTTGAGGATTTCCCGAATGATGTTATAGATTTCTTCATGTCGTCATCTTCCAGGCCAAACCTTTACTTCTTTTCTACCGATTTCCTGATGTTTACATATGGCCCCGACTTTTTTGGGGACCTTGTGAACCTTATCAATGGAATAAGGCCAACTGGCGCAACAATAATAATAGCTGATGATGAGTATTACGGAAAAATCAGCCATTACTCAAATCTGGCGATTCATTTCAAAGAAGTGAGCGGCTATGCTTTGATGAACTCAGCCCCCAGAATCTCATATGCTGCTATTCCTGAATATGACAAATCGCACTGGCCTGACATAAAGCTGTTTGATATTGTGTAATGTCTTGTGAAAAAGGCTTTCTTCTAGGCTTCAAGTATGGCAGTTATTGCTATGTCTCTGATCTCAACGAAATGCTTGGAAAAATCGAATGATGCGTCATCCAAAGTGCAAAATGAAAGGTCCCTTAGAACGGAGTATGAAATATCCAGGAGCCTTTTAATTGAATCATGCAAAAATTCTGTTCTTGCTTTAGCTATTACTGCAATCCTGTTTCCGCTGATCTTGAAGCTTATTGAAGGCACATCCGTGAAACAAACGTTTTCCCCGGAAGACAATGCCTGAGCCCGCACCATGGTGAAGCAATCGTTCTCCTTTCCCGCTCCCTCAATGAGCCTGCTTACTTTCTCTGACGGAAGAACCAGAGTCCCTGAAGACTGTAGCTGATACAATGACCTCAAGAGGATAACATTCCAGATATCAAAAATATGTTTGGTCATTTTGGCCTGCCATGGAAATGCATTCCTGAAGGCAACATTCTGTTTTATGACTGTTATGGACCATAATATAAATAAAAGAGGCGTGAGGACATTGCCTTAACGTTTCCATACCGTTTTAAACCTGAGATTTTACCGGAAATTTAGCTTCCATAAGGTTTTTGCAGCCAGCGTAAGTCATGCTGGGTATGTATCTGCTTCATCGTAGAATTTATCTGATGACAGTATTGCACAACAAGCACCTCGGGCAAGGCATTCAATCAAGGTGGTCTCTGACCGCGACAGACATTCCCAATTCTAAGAGATATGGCGGAACCGTCCCTCATACATGTTAAATCTCAGCTCGCAATGACCATTTATGTTTCCGGCATCTAGACCCAGAAGACTGAGGTCTTCTCAAGATATCCGTGACCTTGTGGCAGAGAATAACATAAGGCCAGAAAAGCTCATAATGCCTGTTTTTGTGGATGAGGGGGCAAAGAGAGCTGTCCCTATTAAGTCAATGCCTGGCATATACCGTTATCCTCTGTCAGAACTTGAAAGTCATCTGATCGCCCTTCAGAGTTCCGGGGTCAGGAGCATATTGCTCTTTGGTATCCCATCACATAAGGATGAAACTGGCAGCTCCGCATATGATGAAAATGGCATTGTGCAAATGGCAATAAATATCACTAAGGAAAAAACTCACCTAATCACAATTGCAGATTTATGCATGTGTGAATATACCAGCCACGGGCACTGTGGAATACTCAGGGGTGATTATGTTGACAATGATGCCACTCTTGATTCCTATGGGAAGATTGCAAAAACCTATGCTGAAGCAGGTGTGGACATAATAGCGCCCAGCGGAATGATGGATGGGCAGGTTGGAATGATCAGAAAAACACTGGATGATGCAGGATATAATAGAATTCCAATAATGGCGTATAGCGCGAAATATGCTTCTTCCCTTTATGGCCCATTCCGCGAAGCGGCAGAATCGGCGCCAAGCTTCGGAGACCGCAGGAGCTATCAGATGGACCCGAGAAACTCGCGCGAGGCCATGCGGGAAATTGATCTTGATGTTAAGGAAGGAGCTGACATTGTCATGGTTAAGCCCGCCCTGTTTTACCTTGACGTAATAAGGCGTGCAAGGCTGAAATACTCTCAGCCGCTTGCTGCATACAGCGTAAGCGGGGAATATACCATGATCAGGAACGCTGTTGATGCAGGTTACCTATCTTCGAACGCTATTGAAGAGGCAATAGGATCAATTTTCAGGGCAGGTGCAGACATGATCATCACGTACTTTGCAAAATATCTTGCGGAAAAGTTGTAACATTGCACCATTCGCCGATTTAATATATTAAATAACACTAACTATTTGGTGATAAAAAAATGGCAGTAACATTAGGACAAAAAGCGCCGGACTTTACCGTAAATTCGACACAGGGCCCAATAACCCTTTCAAATTACAAGGGGAAATGGGTATTGCTTTTCTCCCATCCTGCAGACTTCACGCCGGTGTGCACAACTGAATTCATGGCTTTTTCGGAATCCTATGATGACTTCAAAAAACTTGGAGTTGAGCTCATAGGGCTCAGTGTTGACAGCATATATTCCCATATTGCCTGGCTCAAGGATATAAAGGAGAAATATGGTATTGAAGTGCCATTCCCTGTTCTTGCTGATCTTGAGAGAGAAGTTGCAACTCAGTATAATCTTCTGGACCCGAAGGTGGGCACCACAGTAAGAGGAGTGTTTATAATCGATCCAAATCAGACAGTAAGATGGATGATATACTATCCTGCTGAGACCGGAAGGAACATCAGAGAGATCATACGTGTCATAAAAGCTCTCCAGTTCAACTGGGAGAAGAAGCTCGCGACACCAGCCAACTGGGAACCTGGCAAGGAGGGCATTGCATCTGCTCCCAGCACATTCAAGGATGCTCTTGCGAGAGAGAAGGAAGAGGGAGCGGAACGGTGGTACCTGAAGAGAGTCAAAGCGTGATATATTGACTCTCTGTGCTATGTATAATATTACCGTGGGGGATAGACACCCCGCCGTAATATGCGTTGAGCTTTCAAATGTAGCCCGTTCGCTTCGTGCCCTTGCGGATGTGCTTTCCAGTGAGTACGTGGAGGAGGAACTGCAGGAATTCATTGAGGGCTTTTCCAGAACGGATGAGGTGATGCCGGAGGACAAGACTGTGGGCTTTGTTGTTGTCAACTCCAAAAAGCGTGTTCTTTCTTTGTCATTCTCTTCCATTTCAAATGAATTGGCAAGTGAACTCAGGGCAAATGCTGATTCCTTCAGGAAAATAGGCTATGAAGTCCAGCTAGATATGGAATGAGAGTTACCCGTATATCCATTTACTTTTTTACTATAAAAGATTAAATAAGCAGGTTGAATTACATTTCTATGTTTGATTCACCCATAGAGTGGTTGATCATTGTGGCCGTAATACTCCTGCTTTTTGGGAGTACCAGGAAGATCCCAGAATTTGCCAGGAACCTCGGAAAGGCAACAGGCGAATTCAAGCGCGGACAGATGGAACTTGAGAATGAAATCAAGAAAGCCATGAATCCAGCACCGGCAGCTGCTGATGCAAACAAGGCTATAGATTATGCAGAGATTGCACGAAACCTCGGAATAGATCCCGCAAACAAGACACATGAACAGCTCACCAAGGAAATCGCAGAGAAACTGAAGCTCAATGATCAATGACAGATGAAGAATTCCTGCCAATTATTTTTAAGAATATAGATGAGTTGCGCTTCCGGTTAGTCCGTATTCTTGAAGTATTTGGATTCTTCTTCATATTCTTCCTTATATTCTCAATCCATAGGGTGACTTTGTTTGGCTTCTCCTTTCCATTTATCACCTTTGACGTTTATCATAATATTCCCGCCCAGTTCCTGAAGCTACTTGAAGCCCACATAATACCAAAGGGAACCCAGTTGCTTGTTTTGAAGCCCACAGACGGCGTTTCGGCAAACATATACACTGCGCTTTTCCTCTCTCTGATATTCGCAATGCCAAATATCGTCTATCAAATAGGCAAGTTCATTGGCCCTGCCCTTAAGAAAAGCGAGAAGGAACTCATCAGGGTCATAACTGTGCCAGCAAGCGCCCTTTTTGCAGCGGGCGCATTTATGGGCCTGTGGTATGTGGCTCCTGAACTATTCGCCATATTTCACAATTTCAACGTTGGCCTTGGAGCTGAATCCACCATGGGTGTCATGAGCTTCGTGTCTTTTCTTCTGCTATATGTTGTTAGCTTTGGAGTTGCCTTTGAGATTCCTGTGTTCATGTATGGCCTCACCAGGTCAGGCATGGTGCAGGCTGAAACGTGGTACAAGTACTGGAGGTATGCCATAGTTGGTTCACTGGTATTCGGAATGATTTTCTCGCCGGGGGTACTTGGATTCACAATGATGGTCATGTCGCTTCCCATGATCGCGCTCTATTTTGCTGGTGCATATTTCGCCATGAGGTACCAGAAAAAATACGGCCAGAAGGAATCAAATACTGTTACGGAAGCGCTCTAATTCCCTCATGGTCAGGCAGCTTGGCGAGTAGATTCTGAAAAATAAAGAATCTACAGCCTGACGATACTGCCCAACCCGTTCTGGAGGCTTCAGCATTTTCACCAACCTGGTTTCCATCTTTCTGCAATAATTTTCAGCCTCTTTGATGAAGTTCCTGGAATCTATTATTGCTGTAATCATACCGAATGACCTGGCTTCCTCTATTCCGAAAATCTCACCTGATTTTACTGCGGCGAAAAGGCCACCGGGATACTTATCAGGGATTTCTGGCACAAAACCTGTGAGTGATGGTATTCCAAACCTGATCTCCGGCATACCGAAGCGTGATCTATCTGAACTTATTATAAAGTCCGAACATAATGCAATTTCAAGGCCCAGTCCCAGTGCATAACCGTTGATGGCGGATATGACTGGCCGATCATTTCTCAGTAATGTTCTTGCTACTGAAGTACCAAGCGAATAAGCTTCTTCCAGATGCATTTTGTCAGATATCTTGGTGCAGGAAGCGGAATAACCAACGGAAAATGCCCTTTCGCCCATACCCGTGATCATTATGGGGTTGGTGTTTCCTGAAAGAGCCTCCGCAAGTGCTACCATCATGTCCCTGAGCCCTTCATTTGTGAGGCTGTTATTCACTCCGTTTGATATTGTCAGAACATTGAGATCGGCCTCTGTCTTAAGACTTACCAGAGGAACCCGCGCCAGGGACATAGGAGCGAATATACAGGGGTTTACTTAAAAATTAACATAGCATTCTGCGAAATTTCTTCAATACATTGTGAGATTGTACTTTCTGTCCATTGCCTCATAATCTTCCAGCGAAGTAATTTTCATAATATCCGTGAGGGTCCTCATGGCTCTGGAATAACTGTCGTCGTATATTTCTCTGCCAAGAATCAAGCGCTTCTGCTCGGGATCGTACATCACCTGTTCACCATGTTTTTTCAGGCAATGGATGCATTCCGCTGCCGACTCTTCATTTTCTTCAATGTGCGAAAAGCAATCGTCGAATCTTGCTGTCACAGATCATCACACCTCTTCATGTCGAATTCAGGGAATCTTACATTATACCTGTCCAGGGAGAACTGAAGCAGATAGAACAGGGATGGAAGATATCCGTGCTCGCCGGTGTTCCTTTCCAGAATATTTTCAAGTCCGTGGATCCCCCCACTAACAGATTTAAACTGCTCCAGTGTCATCTGGGACCTCAAGAGACCGTCAAGAGCCTTCAGGAAATTCTGATATGCCCTAAGGTCAGGAGCATTCTTTCTCTTCAGCAGGAACCCAAGATTCCTTATGCGCTTCTGGATAACTTTTTCTGCGTCCCCAATATCGCCATATATTATTGCACTTTTTATTATTTCCATATCGCTATCTATGGACATTTTAATCACCCGAATAATCCGTTTGCCATGCTTATCAGGGAAGGCCACCATACGACCACAACTGAAAGGGCAACTGTTATGAATGCTGAAGCATAAATGGGAACCCTGGCCGACGCAGACATATCAAACGATTCCCCGGGTATTGGGTCCTTGCCAAACATGTACAGAATTATCCTGAAATAATAGAAAACAGAGATTGCACTGTTCAGAATTGCTATTATGGCAAGCCACCAGAGGTTCCCCTCTATCAATGACAGAAACAGGAGATACTTGGCGAAGAACCCGCCGGTAATGGGAACGCCGGCAAGTGCAAGCAACATTACTGCGAAGCTGACTGCCGTTGCAGGCGATTTCTTTGCCAGGCCTGAAACATCATTGATCTGGACATTATCCTTCCGGATCATGTTCAGCGTTATGAAAGCACCTCCTTTCATAAACACGTAGACAAGAGCGTAGAACATTCCCGCCGCCACGGCCACGTCCACCACAGGAGAATCTGCGTTACCCACAAAGCCAACAACAGCAAGAACGAGTATGAGATAACCCGCCTGGGCTATGCTGGAATATGCCAGGAGCCGTTTCAGATTGTTCTGAGACAGGGCTGAAACATTTCCGTACGTCATGGTCAGTATTGAGAGTATTATAAAGAGATACGAAACATCTCTGAAATCTGAGGAAAAGCCCACGAGGAATATCTTTAATATTACCAGGAAAGCCAGTACTTTGCTCCCGGCAGCAAGGTATGCCGATATGGAATTTTCAGTGCCATCGTATGTATCCAGTGCCCACTGATGCATTGGGAAAATTGCAAGCTTGAAGCCAAACCCTATTATGAGGAAAACAAGTGAAATGAGAAGCTCCGGGGAAGGGGCGACTGAAGGAATAACCTGCAGGTTGAACGTATGCGTCTGCAGAAAGAAGAATGAAGCTCCGAAAAGTATGAAAGCCGTTGCAATTGTTCCTGTAAAGAAGTATTTTATTGTCCCCTCCAGATTGCGCCTGGATTTGCCAAAACTAGCCAGCACATATGTCCCAATACTAACAGATTCAAAGGCAACGAAGAGAGTAATCAGATTATAGCTGAATGCGGCAAATATCATGCCTACTGATACGAAGAGAAGGGTAGCATAGAATACCTCACTCTTTGATTTAATGGCCCTTATAGCCGGATATGAAATTAACATTCCTGAAAGCAGCATAACTATGGCAAAGTAAATGCCGAAATCAGAATAGAGGAATGTCCCTGAAAAAAGAGATTTCCCAGTTGGAGACAGGAAAAATACCATAATTGCGGCTATTCCCAGTGCTCCAAAGGATATCCACGAAATTATACGCTTATCTATTCTGAATGTCCCAAGAGCAAGGATTATGAAGCCTACAAGCCCCAGAAATATCTCTGGCGTAAAGGTTGCTAGAGCCTGAGCTCCACTTAGTGAGATAATTGCAGCGGTCATTAGATTATACCTCCAACATATGATACGAGTATGCCATAGATCAGGTTCGGAACAATTCCAAGTATGAATATTGCAGCAAATGTACCAATAAGTATAGCGAATCGAGATGGCGTAAGGTCAGATATATTTCCCAGATTCTCGTTATAAGGGCCGTACAGCGATTTCTGCGCTGCCCATATATGATATGATGCCGTTACGATCATTCCAAGTATCACCAGCAGTATGAGCCATCCTATTGCTGCAAATGACCCGATAAGAATTGAGAATTCTCCAATAAATCCGGCAAGACCAGGCAGGCCGAGGGACGCAAGCAATCCAGCAAGAAGAAAAGTGCTGAGCATTGGGACTTCACGGTATATCCCTCCCAATCCATAGGTTGTTTCTTTGCCCGTGCTCATCTTTATGAAATACAGCGCCGTGAATATCATGGCCATTATTAGCCCGTGAGCCACTATCTGGAACATGCCTCCGGCCAGCTCGAGGCTGGCGGTATATTTTGCTCCTTCCAGCAGGCCGGCTCCGAATGAAAGTGTGACAAAGCCCATTGCTCCGGCGCTGGCAAATGCCATCATGCGTTTGAGGTTCTTCTGAATTAGAGCGGTAAAGGAGAAGTATAGGAGACTGATAATGCCCAGGGCCACCAGAAGTTGCAGAATGCCGGTTCCAAGCGAACTGTATATTGGCATGAGGATCCCGAACAGGCCGTAACCGCCCATGAGAGACAGCCCGCCTGCAAGTATGACGGTTCCTGGATACGGTGATGTTTCGTAGGTATCTGGCAACCATGAGTGAAGCGGGAATGATGGCATCTTCACAAGAAATGCAAAGAGAAAACCAAAAAATGCAAAGTATCTGAGATCAACAGGTATCATATCAATATATTTTGGCTGCATTAATGCGCCTATTTCAAAGGTGAATGTACCGGTAGCATCGTAGTGATATGCATAAACTGTGAATATGGAAAGAAGAAGGAATACCGATCCTATATGGGTGTACACAAAGAACTTTAACGACACGTGATCCTTGTTCCGCCCACCATACTGTGCAACCATGAAATACACCGGTATTAATACAACTTCCCAGAAAATATAAAAGAACAGGAAATCTCTGGATATAAGTATCCCATAAAGTCCCACTTCAGTTATCATAATGTATGAATACATTGTCTGTGTGAATTCATGCTTCCCGGCAATGAAAGCCGCTATAAATATGACAATGCCAGAAAGTATGAGCAGTGCATCGGCAAATCCACTCACACCAACAGAAAACGTAATACCGATGGACGGTGCTAGATCGTATACGCTCTGCGAACGGAAACCCCCAGCTCCGTAGCCGGTGCTGAACGTGAGTATGCTGTAAACTATTGTAGCAATGAGTATTATGGCAGTGGCGATGAGGGCATATTCACGCCTGTACTCCCTGAATGCAAATGAAGCCACAGATGCAAGTACCATTAGGATGAAAAGTATGAGAATAAACAAATTACATTACCCCCGCCAGAAGCAAAATGATGAAGACTATGGAAATACCTATTATCAGAACAACAAAATAATTCTCGACAACCCCATCCTGCAGTTTTCTGAAGAATGACCCGAGAGATAAGGTCCCTGATCCTGTTCTGTCCACTGCACTGTTGTAGGCATTCTCAAAGGTTGCTATTCCACCTGACAAGGGTGCTATTACCCTCTCTGCAATTACGTTTGTGAAAAGGGTGTCCAGATAGAACTTATTTTTGGCAACCCTGTATAGCCTGTTCCTGCTGAAGTCCATATGTTTCCATCTGTCTGTGCCGTAGATTATGTAAGTAACTATGAGGCCAATGGCAAGAAGCGTTATTGGTACGGCTTCAATATAAATTGGGACAGAAGGAACGAAAGCCTCCGGTGTGATGAATTTGTAGAATGGTGTCTGTAAAAGGCCCAGAAACAGTGCGCCGGCCGCCAGGATGAAAAGTGGTATCAATGGAAACACCGAGGGGTCCCTTGCATGCTCAGCGAGATGCGATCTTGGTTTCCCCAGTGAAACTCTGAAAAACATACGGAACGTATACAGAGTTGTCAGAAGAGACCCGGTTGCAAGGAATATCCACGGAATAAAGCTCCATGCAGTACCATAGTGCGCGTAGTACATCCAGGATGCTGATATTATTGAATCCTTGGAGAAGTACCCTGCAGTTCCCGGAAAAGCAATTAGCGCAAGCGATCCTATGAATAGGAGCGTAACCGTCATGGGCATCTTTCTCCAAAGGCCGCCCATTTCCCTGGTATCCCTGAGGTCCATAAGGGCAATGAGAATTGCACCTGCCGACATGAACAGAAGCGCTTTGAACACTGCATGAACCACCAGATGGAACATGCCCAGTGGCACTGCGGCGTATCCAAACAGACCACCCAGTCCAATGGCAGCAAACATGTACCCTATCTGGCTTATTGTTGAATATGCCAGGATACGCTTTATGTCGTTGACAAATATTCCTATTATTCCCGCAAAAACGGCAGTAAAGGCCCCAAGTATCACTACTGAATACAGGGCGAAAGGCGCTGCCGCATAAAATATGTTAAAAACCCTGGCAACAAGATACACGCCTGCAGTAACCATGGTTGCTGCATGGATAAGGGCAGAAACTGTGGTGGGGCCTTCCATTGCGTCAGGTATCCATACGTGCAGGGGAAATTGGGCAGATTTTCCGGCTGCCCCGGCCAGGAACAATACTGCTATGATGCCAAGTGTGTTCTTTCCAATATATGAGGCAATAAGGCTTGCGTTGTTTATAAGAAAAGGTATACTGAGGGGGCTGTTGCTGCCAAGACCTGGAAAGCCTACCAGGGAATCATAGAGAATTGCCATACCAACAAGGAAAAGAAGATCGCCGACCCTGGTGACTATAAATGCCTTCTTGGCCGCTGCAGTTGCATTCGGCTTGAAGAACCAGAATCCTATAAGCAGGTATGAACACAACCCTACCAGTTCCCAGAACAGGAAGAATACAACAAGATTAGAAGCAACAACAAGACCGAGCATTCCGGCCGTAAACAGGGACGTCTCGGCAAAATACACGTGCCTGTTGGGATCATTCTTCATATAATATAGGGCAAAGAGATGTATCATCAGAGACACAAATGATACCATCAGCGCCATCATTATGGCGAGCCTGTCGATGAATATGCCAATGTCTATGTTGAAGAACCACAGGTAGTGGTTGTAAGCGTACTGTCCGGTTATAACGTAAAGTTTGGAGCTGTTGGAGACAACGGTTCCCGTATCTACGTAGAAAAACGTTATGATAGAAGCAACCAGTGCTCCGCCAACAGCGAGTGATGCTATAATTCCTGACAGTGATTTGTAACGTTTCCCCACAGCGAGAGCAATGGGGGCGCCAATTAGAGGACTTAGAAATATGAACCAACCAGGCCAATACATGTTACCACTTTATCTCCTTCAGCAGTGAAATGGCAATCCTGCCGACCTTCTTATATGTGGCTGTGAGAAGGCTGAGTCCCACAACGGATTCCACCGCGCCTATGGCAATGCCGAACAGTGCCATTATAATTGGATCAACAGAGCCGTAAGCTATTGCTACAGCTACCAGATTGAGAATTGCAGCATTTATGATTATTTCAAGTGATATAAGCATCTTAATGCCGATGTTGGATGTCATCACCCCGTAGAGGCCGATGACAAATAGAATCAACGAAAGCATGCTGACAAGAAATATCTGCATTAATCTTCCCTCCCTGCAATATAGAACATTCCTATGATCCCTGCCACAAGAATCAGTGAAAGCAGTTCAAATGGAAGAATATATTTACCGAAAAGCGTGATGCCTATCTGCCCAATGTCCTGTGAAGTCGGGGTGAAATCATACCTTATTCTTGCTACCTCTATCCCGAATACGACTAAAAAAAGGCCTGCTGCCAGAGCTGATAGCTTATTATTCAAGCTCTTTCCCCCCACTGAGCATAAGTGTGAATACCAGAAGCGTCACCACAGCCCCGACAAAGACCAGAAGTTCGACTGCGCCAACTATGGAACCACCCAGGAATATGAACAGCGCTGAGAGCATAACCAGAAAGACCATCAGGTAAACTGCGGAATGTGTGAGATTCTTTTCGGCGATTGTCTTCAGGGCCAGAGGGATCAGTATTATGGCGAAAAGTATGAGGATGATTGTGTAAATCACTTTATCACCTCGTCCTCCGGCAGAGAAAGTTCCTCCGGAGAATAAGTGAAGCTGTTGCGGGTTCTGGCAAGCTCGAATGTATGGGTAAGGTAAATAGCATCAGTAGGGCAGATTTCCTCACAGTTGCGGCATACGGTGCATGTTCCAAAGTTTACATCCGGATAGATATGTCTCTTGTTTCTTGGATTTTCACGGTTCACTTTCTGCATTGTTATGCTTTTATTTGGACATACCTGTTCACACAGGGTGCACCCAACACAGTCATCGAGGCTCAGAAATATTCTGAACCTGAACCTGTCAGGATAATCCGGTTTCTCTTCAGGATACTGAACCGTTACGGGTTTCTGCAGAGCGTGCTTGCCCACGGATACAACTGCCTTAATTGTGCCGATCAGTGGTATTTCTTTCTTAGGTTCCTTAACTTCTATCATAGCGACAACCCCAGAGTTAATATTCCTGCAATTATCAGATTAATTATAGCTGCTGGTAGCAGGTATTTCCATCCCATGTTTACAAACCGGTCTATTCTTATCCTCGGAACTGACAGCCATATTGTGAATGAAAGTATAACCAGCACCATTGCCTTGATGAAGAGATATATGAACCCCGCATCTCCTGAAAATGGCCCGTTATATGCGCCCAAATAAAGTAATGATACAATCATTGATCCAAGGAATATGCTTCCGAACATTCCCATGTAGAACATGCCGAATCTCATGCCGGAATATTCTATAGAATGCCCTGAAACAAGCTCACTGTCACTTTCACTCATGTCAAAAGGAGAGTAGGCTGCCCTCGCAATCATGGCAATAAAGAAGACGCCAAGCCCTATTACCTGAGGTATGCCATATGGTATTGACTGCACAGAAATCAGGTTTTCCAAGTTAAGAGGCTGATTTGTCCTTGCTGACGCCATCATTACCAGAGCAAGCACTGATACCATCATAGGAACTTCAAACGATATATCCTTGGCGACGCCTCTTAGTGCACCAAGCACAGCATATTTGTTCTTCGAACTCACTCCAGCCAGGACCTCACCAACCGGCATAATGGCCAGGGCAGCAAAGAGTAAAAGGAGAGAAACGTCGGAGTGAGTTATTGTCAGTGAGCCGATGTAATAGAAATCCCCGTACGGGATAATAGCAAAAGCCATTATGAGTCCCAGGAACACAACTATTGGCGCAATCTTATATGGAAGGTCATCACGTCTGCTGGGAAGGATGCTCTCTTTTCCAACAAGTTTCAGAGCATCAGCTATTAACTGCAACGTCCCGGCCTTTCCAACCCGGTTAGGGCCAATTCTGAGCTGAACGCGTGCCATGTATTTACGGAACAGGTAAATCATGACTATGAGCATCACAACCACAAAAATCAGCATGAACAGAGTTTCGAAGAAATAAGCCAGAATATAAGCAGGATAGTGGCCAAGTATTGCAAAGAATGCGGCCAGCCTCTCCAGCACGCTCATCTATCCACCTCGCCGAATACGAGGTCAGTGGTGCCTGAAATTGAGAAGAGATCCGCTATCATAACATCCTTGGCGAGATGCGGCAGCACAGCAAGATTTCTCATTGCAGGGCTTCTTACATGTACCCGGTAAGGTTTGACACTGCCATCTGCAACTATGTAAACGCCAAATTCACCCTTGGAAGATTCAGTTCTTGCATACGCCTCGCCTTCTCCCCTGAGCCTGATCATCAGGGACTTCTTTGCCTTGGGGTTAAAATATGGCCCATCCGGGATCTTCTTAATGGCCTGTTTTATTATTCTTATGGACTGGCGCATTTCCTCAAAACGTACCAGAAATCTGGCAAGATTATCTTTTTTGTATGATACGGGTATGTCAAAATTCAATTTGTCGTATACAAGGTAAGGCTCAGCTTTTCTCACATCATATTCCACACCTGATGCCCTGAGCATTGGGCCGGTTACGCCATAGTCTATTGCAACCTCAGGTTCCAGAATGCCAACTCCCTTATTTCTTGATATGAATATATCATTCTTCACGAATGTGTTGAAAATATCCTCCAGTTTGGCTGGGAATTCCTCTGTAAACTGTTCTATGTCGTAAATTATCTGGTCATCTATATCCTGATAAACTCCCCCAATACTCATGTAGTTTGTCTGCTGCCTTGACTCACTTACTGCAGTAAATCTTTTCAGGACCTTTTCACGCTCTATGAAGCAGTAAAAGAAAGGCGTAAGCATTCCGAGGTCCAGACCAAAGGCACCTGCCCATACAAGATGCGCTGCAATTCTGTTGAGCTCAGCCATTATGACCCTAATCCACTGGGCCCTTTCAGGCGGCGGGATTCCCAGAACCTTCTCTGCAGCCTCCAGGTATCCCAGCTCCATGTTCATTGCCCCAACATAATCCATTCTGTCGAAATAAATGAGTGAATCGCAGTAATAATCCATTTCGCATAGCTTTTCTGCGTTCCTGTGCAGATAGCCAATAATTGGCTCAACATCCTTGACCGTTTCCCCGTCAAGTTTAACTTTCAGCCTTAGCACACCATGTGTGGATGGATGCTGCGGGCCGATGTTGAGTTCTACCCATTCCCTGGACTGATCTATTTTTTCACCTTCAACTACCATTACCAACCATCCCCCGGATCAAAGGTAGCGTAATCATTGCCCTCTTCATCCATGTTCACATATTGTACCTTGGAGAGATCGTAGTTCTTCCTGAGCGGGTGGCCAACCCATGATTCTGGCAGGAACATACGTTTAAGGTTAGGGTGCCCTTCAAAGACTATGCCAAGCATGTCATACTGTTCGCGCTCCTCCCAGTTTGCTGAAGCATACAGAGATGAAATGCTGGGCATTCTCTCATCCATGGTCTCTGTCCTAACGACTACATACACATTTTCCTTCATATTATGCAGATGATAAACTACTTCCAGCCGATCCTTGCGATCAATGCCTGTGATCAGGGAAAGGTGATCATAACCCTTGCTCTTCAGGTCCTTTATCAGTTCTACAAGATTTTCCTTGGCGACCTTGAGGTTTCTCCTTCCGTCCTTTCCTTTGGTCTCCTCGATAATTTCAACCAATAATCATCACCTCTCCGCTTCATTCCTTATTTTTTTCTGAAGCAGCATTATCCCATAGGTAAGTGCTTCAGGAGTGGGCGGGCACCCCGGCACATATACATCAACAGGAACCACCCTGTCCACCCCAAGGACAACGGAATATCCCAGGTGGTATGGTCCTCCCTGGATGACGCACACACCCATGGCTATGACGTATTTCGGATAGGGCATTTCGTCATAAATTCTTCTCAGCCTCGGAGCCATCTTCTTGGTAACAGTTCCAGAAACTATCATCAGATCGGACTGCCGGGGCGAGTTTCTGAAAATTTCACTCCCGAATCTTGAAATATCAAGGTTTGAAGCCTGAATTGCCATCATCTCTATGGCACAGCAAGCAAGCCCAAAAGTAAGAGGCCAGAGCGAGTTGCTTCTGGCCCATTCCATGGCCTGATCGATAGTTGTAGTAAGTGCACCACCTTCTCCACTCTTCACTTTTGCCACCTCATATATCCTTCTCTGAACGCGTAGTAAACCACAAACAGCGGCATTGCCAGGAACAGTATTGTCTCAAGGAAAGGAACTATTCCAAGCACCTTGAAATCGAATGCCCACGGGAAAAGAAGAACCATATCAACATCAAAAAGTATGAAAAGGAGCATTATGACATAATACTGGACAGTAACGAACTTCCCAATTTCTCCCCTGGCAACCTCCCCTGTTTCGTATGGTTCGAGGTACGCCCCGTCCTTTGCAGGGGGTGAACGCTCCAGAACAAGATTCTGAACAATATCATCCGGTTTCATGCTAAACTTTTTATTCGGCCTGTACCGGCTCTCCCCCAGAGTGGGAAGAAGCATAAACAGTCCAAGCATCCCGAGAACCATTAGCACCAGGGTGATTAGTAATGGGATGTATCCGTCCAACATCCACTGAGTATCGTTAGACATTATTTAAGAATTGTTTAGCAGATCGGATTTCGGCTTATTTTGCAAGGTGTACAGTCAATATTTTAATTTTTATATTTAATTTTGCTTCCCTGAAATATCCCTGAATATCTTGAAAGCGGTAGATGGATCGAAAATCCCCTTTACGGATGCCCTGAGACGGGGGATAAGATTTTTATCGCTGACGCCTTCTTCAAATAGGGCAACAATTGCTTTGCGCAGTTCATCAACTTCTACATGCTTCATTTCGGGGGAAACAATTATTGAATCAACAGGCATGGAGTGAAGGATAAGAAGCTCCAGAGCCCTTTCATATTCCTCCTTGACTGCACTCCGTTTAGCAAGTGCATTGAACAATTTCTTCACGTCTTCCATGCTGATCTCCACAGACGCCTTCTTCTCAAGATCTGGTATGACCTGAAGCAGCAAACGCGAGGCAAGTTTTCCATTGCCAGTTACGGATGCCATTTCGTCCATAAACCCTGCGAGATTGTTCACTAATATTGACATGGCTTCCTGTTTTGAAATCCCATATTTTCCTGATAATTCAGCAGTTAGCTCTTCTCTGGTCTTTGGAACAATTTCTCGGGCCATGGCGATCATTTCACTCGTTATTTCATAAATTGGGATATCTGTTTCAGGATACATGCGTTCGCCACCAGGTAGGGGCCTGAGGTAATGTGTCTCTCCCATGGCGTCAGCGTATCTTGTCTCAGAAAAATCAAGCCTAAGAATTTTTGAAAGCCGGGAATTCATTTCGCGGCCTATGATCCCGATGTGCGATTCGTCAGAGACTATGATAAAAAACCCATCATCAGATCCTGGCTTCAAAATATTTTTCAGGGGTTCAAGCTCATCCTTAACGCCATAACCAGGAAGTTCGTCTGAGTGCATGATTCCCCCTGATCCGTAAAGCTTTGCCACATCGGCCAGTTCTCTGCCAAGCCTGTACGGGCCATTCTTGAGATACCCACTAAGACCAGGAAGCAGGGAAGCATAAACCCTCATTCCTGCCTCAATAGATCTTCTTATTACCTTGGAGCCTGTTGCGGCGAATAATTCCGTAACATCCGTGAACTTTATTCCATTTTTCCAAGCCTCGCCCAGCTTTTCAGATATCTCAATCAATGAAGATTGCCTGTCCTTCTCATAGGAAAGGCAGTCCCTGATAGCCGAAAGCTTCGGTACTCCCTTTATTTCAACACGGCCGTGGCCCATTGAGAAGTTAACGTCCTGCCTTATGGACTCAGAGGCCCTGCGGGACCACCCTGAGAGCAGGATTATGTCACCGATCTGCCTTGCTACCTCTACGGCATGTTCTCCATCCACAATATCCGGTTCGGTGGCAATCTCCAGCAATGGTATTCCCAGCCTGTCAAGCGAGTATGTTACCTCGGCAGATTCATCTGAAATCTTCCTTGCAGAATCTTCCTCAAGGCATACGGTACTTATCCGTACCCGCCCCCGGGATGTATCTACCCAGCCGCCAAAAGATATTATGGCGGTCCTCTGAAAGCCTGATGTATTTGAACCGTCGACCACTATCTTTCTCATGTACTCCAGCGCGTCAACTGTCCTGCAATTGAGTGCCGTTGAAACTGCCAGACCCTTCAACAGGGCTTCATTATTGACATCGTGTGGAGGCTCCTCATCATACTCAACCAGGCAGCTGTTGTCAGAAATTTCATAAGCAAATACCCTGCTGCGGCCTTTTTCATATACGGCGGCCGGATCATAATTTCCCATTTCACCGGTGGAAAGAGAAAGTTTTCTGTAAATTGAGCCGTATTTTGTGCCATCACTTTCGGTGGGGCACGCGCAGAAAAGTTTCCTGCCACCCAGTTGTACATGGATTTCCAGACCGATCTTTGCCTGTGAAGTCAGAGGGGATCACCTCCCAATCTATCCCTCAGATTAAACTCTCCCCGCATGTCATGAAGGAACAGTTCCTTAAAATCGCTCTCAGGATAATTACCCAACAGATACATGCTCTTCACCAGGGCTACCTCGGGAAGCATTGAACCGGCAGGAATTACCCCTATGGACTGGAGTTCCCTTCCAGTGGAGTAGACATTCATGTCAACCATTCCGTTTATGCACTGTGACGTCATTATTATCTTAACACCGCTTTTCACAGCATCTTTTATTGTACCGTATAGCCTGCTTCCCACATGGCCAAGCCCTGTCCCCAGTATTATTGCTGCACGCCTGCCATGGAGTATCTGCTCCAGATCATCCGCCTCAAGAGATGGGTGGAAATACACCATTGAAACCTTATGTTCAAGTCTGTCCTTCAGTAGAATTCTATCTGATGCTGGCCTTGGGGCTTCGTTGAAACTCACTGTCCCAGATGAATATACTGCCATTGGCAACCCTCCCAGGGTGCGGAAAGCATCTCTTCTCGAGGTATGCATTTTCCTTGACCTCACTGCGCGGTGCAGTGCTGCTTCATGATCAGATATATTCCTGTGCATCACTATGCCCACTTCTCCCATGGATATCCCAGAGAATTCCAGGCTGGCTTCAAGATTGAGAAATGCATCGCTGCTTGGCCTGTCTGAGCTTCTCTGAGAACCGACAAAGAGAATTGGCCCCGTCAGCTCATCAAACATGAAGGACAGTGCTGAAGCAGTATAGGACATTGTGTCAGTGCCATGGAGAACTATACAGCGCTGGTTTTTCTCAAGAAGCCTCATTACCCTATGTGCAATCTCAACCCAGTCTGCCGGTGCGATATTTTCGCTCAGCACTGGCTCCATTAGATCCATGTCCAGTGAAAAATTCCGGATATTGGACACACTGTCTTCCAGAAATGCAGGGTCCAGAACAGGTTTCACAGCTCCTGTCACATAGTCAACCCTGCTGGCAATTGTGCCACCTGTTGCAAGAAGGCCAACTCCTTTGCCACCATGTGCACTCTCCTGTCTGAATTCTGTGGCAGCTATCTTCCGTGTGCCCCTCAATTCCACATCATCCATTGAATCCACAGGGATTGTAATGTTATAGCCACTGTTGAGTTTCACATTTACTGTGCCGTTGGCGGAACTTATGACAATTCCGTCAAACTGTGTCTGTTTGTATTTGAACCTTAAAATTGCTCCCTCAGCGAGATTCTTCAAAGTGCTGTATCCCCCGCTGAGTATGCTGTACTGTGCTTAAAACTTTTAATTCTTATGATACGCCATTGCTCATATTTCCATGAATTCTCGGGTTCGAAACACTTATCACGGGATCTATGTTGCGGACTTTTCTAGGCGTCAAAAAGGCGCGTCTGGTAACCCGCTGTTTCTAGTCCAATGATTCCTGCGAAGTCCCTTGCATTCTTAGGCGCATTGCCTGCTGGATGATTGTTGAAATACACAAAGACCTCGTCCCCAGCTTCCACGCTCTTCTTTACATACCTGGAAAGATCACGAAGCTCATCCAGGCTGTACCTGTACACGTATCTGGCAGAAGGTCCCTGATCAGTGGAAAACCAGGAAGCAGCATTCCGTCCGTGGAATCTGAAGTAGGAAAAGCCGTGACCGTAATCCATGAAATTATCCAGTTTCGATGCGGGGCTATCTATATTTGCAGGCACATATCCTGCATTCCTGACTATCTTCATGACGACAGGACTTTCTGTTGGTGAACCATTTCGTAATTCCAGTACGCCCCTGAATCCATGAATGTCAACAGATGATACGAGCATATCAAGGTTCCCCGCATGCGATTCCCTGAAGGATGGAGGCAGCTGAACCAGCAGAGCGCCGGAAAGATGAGCTTCTGAAAGTGGCCGCAGGGTGCTTTCTGAAAATTTCTCCATTTCTTCAACTGCAGATTTAACATCGCGCATTACAAGATCATGTGTTATGATACGGGGGGCCTTCACTGAAAATCTGAATCTGGGCATTTTCATTGCCGCATTTATCCAGTGTGCGATGGCATCGGCAGCAACTGGCCTGTAAAATGTTACATTCACCTCAACTGAATTGAAAAATTTCCCGTAATAACTGAGGCTGCCAGACATGCCCCGCGGGTAGAACACACCGTTCCAGTCAGTGTATGCCCAGCCTGAACAGCCCAGCCAGATCATTTACTGTCTTAGAAGGTCTCTTGCTATTATAACCCTCTGAATCTGATTTGTTCCCTCATATATCTGAGTGATCTTCGCATCCCTCATGTGGCGTTCTGCGTCAAGATCCGTGGTATATCCATACCCGCCAAAAAGCTGGAGGCAGTCGGTTGTGATGCTCATTGCCGCATCGGACGCGAATAGCTTGGCCTGTGATGATATCCTTACTGCGTTCTCATGCCGATCCCACATTTCAGCCGCTTTGTACGTGAGAAGCCTGGCTGCATCGAGCCTGGTGGACATGTCAGCAAGCATGAACTGTATTCCCTGGAAGTCACCTATTGCCTGGCCAAACTGTTTTCTCTGCCTGACGTAGTCAACTGCCTCGTCAAGTGCAGCCTGAGCTATCCCCAGCGCCTGAGCCGCTATACCAATGCGCCCTGAGTCAAGAGTCTCCATTACAACCTTGAATCCTTTATTTACCTCACCAACTACATTTTCATCCGGAACAAATACGTCCTGAAACTCTAGTTCAACAGTACTGCTGCCACGTATGCCCAGCTTTTCAATGTCCCTGCTCACCCTGAATCCGGGTGAATCGGCATCGACAACAAATGTTGTTATTCCCCTGTGGCCCTTGGAAGGGTCTGTCACTGCATCCACAACGAAGAACTTTGCGATCCGTCCGTTTGAAATGAATATCTTGCTCCCATTTATTACGTATCCTTTTCCCTTCCTGACCGCTGATGTTTTAATCGCAGCAGCATCGCTACCGGCATTTGCTTCCGTCAGTGCCAGGCCGCCCACAGCACCTGCCGATACCCTTGTAAGATATCGCTTCTTAAGGTCATCGCTCCCGAACATGATCAGTGGATCGGCAAACAGTGTCAGGGCACCGTCCAGAACAAGCGCTGTGCTTGGACACGCCATTGAGAGCTCCTCGATGACCCTCACAAGAAAACTGAAACTCAGGCCTGCTCCCCCGTATTCCTTAGGTATGTAGCTTGAAAAGAGGCCAAGCTCATTCATTCTATCTATTATTTTCTGAGGCACAGATCTGCTCTGGTCTATCTGCCTCGCAAGTGGCTTGACCTCTTTCTGGGCAAATTGCCTTACATACTTCAGAACTTCCTTTTCGTCCTGCGTTATGGTGGCTTCTATCATGCCCCTGATATGGGTATAAAAATAATAAATTGTCTGTTGTGAAGAGCGTTTAAGTTACATTAAACTGTAAGTTCACTCTTCAGTTGCTCCAGCAGAGGTCCGGATATTTTGCCAGCTTCAGAGTATCCCTGCTTCCTGGTCTCGATATAGACATTCTCTGCCGATCTGAACTGTTCTGCAAGAACCCTGTTGAAGTGAAACTTCAGGTATTGGAGCGTGGATTCAAGCACTTCGGTTGAACGGCCCTCTTCAGGGGTGGCCTTCAGTTCATGCCCGTCGAATGAAATATAAACCGTATTCTCAATGCCTGTCAGCCTGGGCATTTCTGCAGCCATCTGCCTCTCATCTCTGAACTCTATGAACATGGATACACTGAAAGTATCGGGCCCTGGAAGAAGATCGCTGTATACCTCTATGAGCCTTCTGATTTCCTCTGGATCACGAACTTTCTCTATGAAAACCATTTCGTTGATCTGATTCATAACAGTATCCCGTGATTCGAAGAGAAAGCTGAAGGTCTTGGTTTCCACCCTTCTTGTCTTTTTAATTTCTATGATCTTCTTTGTGATTTCATCCCGTTGCTTTTCGAATTTGTCTGGAGGAATCACTTCCTCCGATCTTATGGCCTGCATATCCACCCACCTTACTTGGGTAGCTTGGCCAGTGTGTCTTCGTATTTCTTGGCGTGGGATTTTTCCGCCTTTGAAAGTATCTCAAACCAGTGCGCTATGTCGTCGAAATGCTCATCCCTTGCAACCTTGGCAAACCCTGGGTACATCTGGCTGTACTCGTATGTTTCCCCAGCAATTGCAGATTTCAGGTTCTGCTCAGTTGTTCCAATTGGCTCGCCTGTCACCGGATCTCCAACCTGGGCAAGATATTTAAGATGACCAAATGCATGCGCTGTTTCTCCATCAGCTGTGGACCGGAATGTTGATGCAACTTCCTGGTATCCTTCCTCATCAGCCTTCTGAGCGAAATATAGATAACGCCTGTTGGCCTGGCTCTCACCGGCAAAACCGGCTTTCAGATTTTCCAGCGTCTTACTGTTTTTCAGTTCCATTTTGACACCATATGTTTATGTTTCCACGATATATTAAGTTTATGATAGTTATTCTAAGTTAATAATTATAAAAATTTACCCAGCCGTGATGCAACAGCAAATACAGCGGCAGCCCCCGGAAGTTCAGTCTGACCCGGTTCAAGATTGAAATTCTCACCCCCGATGCTTATACTGAGAGGACGCAGAATCTCAACCTTTGCTGATCTTCTGTTGAAACCTGAATATACAGCATCGCGGAGAGGATCAAATCCATCGAAATCATCCACGGGTATATGCTTCACGACGAAACCCGTCTTGCCATGAAGGCTGCCTGGTGTCCTGATGAGCCTGTGCACGTCAGTTGTTACCGGTTCGTCTATTTCACAAGCATTGCTGGCCCTGACCTCACTTATAATGTGAGTGAGTATCTTTTCATCGTTCGCGTCCATATGCCTGTATTTCTCGCTTCCCGGCTTCACAAACAGGTCACGCTTCTTCAGAGATTTGCCTGCATTGATCTGTTTTGAAAGATTTCTGATGTAAGCTTCCGCACTTCTCCTGTTTCCTAGAATGCCTGACAGCAACTGGTTGTCGGATTCATCCGCCACTCCAGCCATGAATTCGA
The DNA here is from genome assembly GCA_021799185.1 of Thermoplasmata archaeon. GTDB lineage: Archaea > Thermoplasmatota > Thermoplasmata > Thermoplasmatales > Thermoplasmataceae > UBA509. The sequence goes on along the minus strand of JAJZAW010000004.1, from coordinate 10,661 downwards.
CAAAGAGTCTGTCCACGTCTGATTTCCACCCGCCCATTACCGCTGATGCTTCCTGCATTGCCCTGCGTATGTCGTATGTGCTGAAGCCTTCGCCCCTTATGTAATTCGCGATCTCCCGGCGGGAATCTGAGCCCAGAGGATAAATAGAATCCTCCACAACATGGACATGGTATCCTCTTCCCCCGGAAAAGAAAATCTTGAGGTCCTTTTCCTGAAAACCCAGATCGTCCATAAGGAATCTGAAAATAAGGCGATGTGTATGCTTCTTCACCTCAGATAAAATTTCTGTGTAGCTCATCTTTTCGGCACCCGTAATGTGGTCAGCGTCCAGATCGAATATGAGCTCGGCACCCAGCCATTCCTTGTCCTTCATTATCTTTTCCTCAGGTTTCCTGTAATATGCGGTGGAATAATAGGTGTGGCGGGGAACAATACGCTTCATCATGTCAGTAAGTGAGCTTAGGTTCAGCACTGCCCTGTGCCTTACCATTGTTCCGAAAAAAGGGATGAAGCCGATTTCCCTTGCAGATATTATGTCTATAAGATCTGCTTTCCAGTTTCTGTAATAGTCGCGAAAATATTCACGCAGCACATTTTCTGATGGATCTGTTTCGGGCAATACCAGCCCATGCCATGATATATTAATATGATTTACCATTGAGAGAGGACGGATGCCTACGAACAAGTTCTACGCACTACTGGCGGTGATGCTGATGGCTGCACCCGTGGCAGCAGTTATTCCACTGTGGCAGACTGATTCCATACATTTTACATCGCAGGCTGATACATGGCTTTCCACGAACACGGAGAGCCAGACCGCTAACACTCAGTATTATACAGCTTATGCCAGTGGGATATATTCCAGCATAATTGCATCGGCACTTGATAGTCTCGGAGTAAATTTTAACCGCGCCGGAGGTCTTTTAAATATTTATCCAACTGCATCCCAGATGCCTTATGTTTCGGATATCCTGAAGAGCGCAGTTACAGAATATGGCATTCAGTATGCCACTATTAACAGCTCTGTAACCTCAGTGCCTTACACTATTGAATACCAGGCTACACCAGATCTGGTGATTCCATACGCCTTTGTTCCATCCCAGATTGCAAGCGCATACAACTTCACCTGGGAATACCATTCCGGATATACTGGCGCAGGCATAACAATTGGAATAGTGGATGCATACGGTGATCCGAATCTCGCTTATGACCTCAAGGCATTTGATGAATTAAATGGCCTTCCACCAGCCAATCTCAGCGTTTCATATCCGGAAGGAAAGCCGGGAAACGGAACATACAATGCCTCATGGGCACTGGAAACTGCAACGGATGTCGAATGGGCACACGCCATGGCCCCAAACGCAACAATACTCCTCTACATAGTTCCTTCAGCCATTACCAGTATTCTTCAGTGGGCTGTCAGTGATATGGTAAACAGCAGTTCAGCAAACATTATTTCTCTGAGCTGGGGAAATCAGGAGGTATTGCTGCCGCAGAATGAGGTCGAAGTGTATTCACAAATTTACAGAGAAGCCTACCTGAAGGGTATTACCGTCGTTGCAGCAACAGGAGACACCGGCTCATATTATTATGCCCCAAACGGAACCGGAATACCAACTGTCAATTTCCCGTCCTCGGATCCATATGTTACCGCAGTTGGTGGTACTTCACTCATCCTTTTTGACGGAAAATATACCCAGACTGCCTGGGGCGGGATGTATGAAGGACGGAGTTTTGGAAGCGGAGGCGGGTACAGCAGATTCTTTTCAGCCCCATACTGGCAGTCTGCGCCTGGCTTCAACGGGACATCAAGGGGTGTGCCTGATGTCTCCCTGGACGCAAACCAGTATACTGGAATGATAGTTGTGGTCAGGGGGAAACAGTACGAGGCTGGCGGTACCAGCATTGCCGCCCCCATATGGGCAGCAGCTATAGCCATAATTGATCAGGCCACACATAGGCGCATTGGATTTATTAATCCGCTTTTATACCAGATTTCCAGAACTCCCCTCTATAATTCCTCATTTGAGCAGATAAAGACCGGCAGCAACGGAGCATACAATGCGGGACCAGGGTGGAATCCCGTGACGGGCCTGGGGACGCCAAGTGTATCAGGCCTGGTGAATGCCACCAATAAAGTAACAGCCGGATTTGGAGGCCAGGTTCTTCTCCAGGGTAATGCCACCTATGCCAGCACTGTATATTCAGACCTTGGCCTTTCAGTAAACACCAGCGGACTGAAGTCCAACGGCTCAGTCTTCTATTATGTAGGGTTATATAACAGCCCGCTCAATTACATTGAATTTGGCATAAATGTATCATGGGGAGAAGCAGATTATATGCTGAGGATCAGCCAGGGCGGCCATGTAATGGAAATTCCTGGCACCCAGATTCCTGACATCCATGGGCCGTTTCATTATATATCAAATCTATCCCTCACATACAACGGAGGATGGATCGCTGCAGCATCTGACGGACATGATGAAATCAATCTTAACGTGCCCATATTTCTAAATTTTTCAGGAAATTCTACCCCAGTGGCTGGAGGGGTTAGTATCGATTCATACGACAATCTTACAAATATGGGGAATTTCACCTTCAGAAACCTCACCGGAGTTTATAACGGTGCCGAAATGAACTCAACAGGGATGTACTTTCAGAAATTCTCCGGAATGGGTATTTCCAGTTATTCATCGCTGAATGCCACAATAAACAGTACGGTAGCCCATTTTTCCAGGTACATACAGGGAAACCCCGCCTACAGCTCCATTTCACCCTCTTCACCCCTGATATCATATACCCTCAACTTGGGCCCACCTGTCAGCGGTTCGTTTCGCCTGTCCGGTTACACAGGATCTGTAGCATGGGATGTGAACGGGACAAGAATAACGGGCAATACGTATACATTCCCTCATTCTGGATTTTTCAATATTACGGCTTCTGAGCCCATAGGAGGGAACAGGCTGAATGAAACACGTGTAGTCTACATACCGGATGTTGTTATGCAGAACATAAGTGTGCATTCAAATATTCCCGGCGACCTTAATCCGCCTGCATCTCTGGTTGTGGATTACTTTTCCGGATATAAAATTCTGAATTCCTCATCCATTCCGGTTATTTCAGGCGAGAATAATTTCAGTGTCTCATCCATAGGCTTCTATCCAGTCTCTCTGACAAACAGGTCGTCCGGGAACCTGACGGTTCAACTTTCAGCAATCCCGGTGAACGTTTCTGTATTTGTTTTCCAGGGCAATGCCTCGGTGAGAATACAGAATTTAACTGTAAGGGGTAATCATGGGATTTTTTATAGAAACATAATTCCCGGGCTTGTCTGGATCAATGCCACAGCTCCTGGTTTTGTACAGATGAATGCGTCAACTGAGATAATGCCCGGTACATCCTACAGTACTCAGATCTCACTCAGGCCAGTATCCAGCAGCATGGTGCTAATACATGGCCTTGTTAGCGACTCTGTCTATTCGTTCCCTGTTGCTGGCGCTAACATATCTGTGTCCAATCAGTCATACGCATACACAAATTCAACAGGCCATTACAGGCTTTATGAGGATACCGGTACACTGAACATATCGTCATCAGCATACCTTTATGAAACCCAGTACAAGAACCTCCTGCTTAAATTTGCCCCATTTGAGCTAAACTTTTCCATGAAACCACTGGGCATAAACATCAGTTCCATGCCCCTGATATCCATTACTAGATATTTCCCGCTCTTCTTCTTCCTTGGCATTGTCACATGGTCCGGCTACGGAGGCAACAATTTTGCTGAATACCAGCTATATATTTCCCAGAACCCGGGTTTCTTTAATCCGAGGGTTTTTACCTTCACATCTCAATCAAGCAGCTCCACCGTAATATCCGGCATATATCCTGGACACACATATTATGCCACAGTTGTGCTCAGGCTCTCCGATGGTGAGGTATACCAGTCATCCGTGGTGAAAATAACATACTCAAATGCCGTGTATCTGGGAACGAACATTGCCATAGTGGGCGGAATTGCAATCTATCTGGCTTTCATGGGTGCATATTTAAGAAAGAGATGGAAAAGGAAACCAGAATATCCCTAATGTGACTCTTTTTCAAGCAGTTCTCCCCATCTCCTGTCAACTTCCTCCTGAAGAATCCTGATTTCATTCTCGTCCATGTGCGAGAATCTTTTCTGGGACTGGACATATTCCTTAACGGTCACCGGCCTGCTTGGTTTTGTTAGCCTGAATTTGCCTTCTGAATATTCATACAGCAGGAACATCCTTGACTGAACTGCCATCCGGGACACCTCAATTGTCTTCTCTGGTGGATAGTACCAGCCCGTGGGGCACGGAGCAAGTATCTGAATGAACTTGGGCCCGGTGATTTTTCTGGCATTCTGCACTTTCCGGATCAGGTCTTCAGGATAAGCAATGGTGGCAGTGGCCACATATGGAACGCCCTGTGCCATCATTATATCGGCCACAATTTTCTTCTGCTGTTTCTTGAAGTTCCTCTCCAGCCCCACTGGAGTTGTTGTTGTTTCGGCGCCGTAAGGTGTACTCCCCGACCTCTGTACGCCCGTATTCATATAGCCCTCATTATCGTACATTATGTAGAATACGTTGTGTCCACGTTCCATGGCACCTGACAGCGATTGAAGGCCTATATCGGCCGTCCCACCGTCTCCGGCAAAACCAACAACGTTGTAATCGCTGTCTCCCCTTATATCAAGTGCTTCCCTCAGACCGCTGATGGAAGCACCGGTGGCCGCAAATGGCGTGTACACCATGGGGATGTCCAGGGTTCTGTTTGGCATGGCACCCGGAATGACAGCCCAGCAGGAAGCAGGTACGGAGACCACAGTCTTTTTCCCGAGGGCCTTCAGGGCGTATCTCATTGCCAGTGTTGCACCGCATCCCTGGCAGGCTGTATGGCCTGGCTCCATCAGCTCCTGTTGTGGAATGGAGGTTGGCATCATTTACCACCCCGTACGTTTATGAATACATTTCCCTCTTTTCCTGCTGCCATCATATTTACCATCCCTTCAATATCCTCTTCCCTGACATCACGCCCACCAATGCCAGCAATGAATCCTGTCACAGGAACATCTGACCTTCCATACAGTGCTGCCCTGACCTCGTTGAACATAGCTCCCCCGGAACCGAATGATACAGATCTATCAATTACGCCAACGTGGGATGCGCCTTTTACTGCACGGACAATATCCTCGGCGGGAAATGGCCTGAAATATCTTATTCTTACAATTCCAACTTTCATTCCATTTTCCCTCATTTTCCCGGCAACGTACTTCGCTGTGGATGCCACGGTTCCTGATGCCACAAGTATGTATTCTGCCCCCTCGGTCATGTATTCCTCGATCAGCCCGCCATAGTCACGGCCAAATATCTCGGAAAATTCCTGTGTAACCTTCCTGATAGTATCTGCTGATTTCCACATGCTGTCCATCATATCCTTCTTCAGCTCCATGAACGGGCCATCGGGTGTAGAATATGAGCCATAACCCATTGGGTGATCTGAATCCACCCTGAAATCCAGATGAAGTTCAGGAAGAAACTCGTCAACAAGATCCTGGTCAGGTATCAAAACCTGCTCCGATGTGTGTGAAAGTATGAAGGCGTCTTCCATGCTCATGAATGGAAGCATGACTCCTGAATCCTCCGCAATGCGGTATCCCATGATTAGTGTGTCCATGGCCTCCTGATTAGATTCACTGTACACCTGTATCCATCCGGTGTCCTTCTGGTTCATGCTGTCAGACTGATCAGACCATATATTCCATGGCGGCCCTATTGCCCTGTTCACAACACTCATTACAACAGGAAGGCGCTGCCCAGCCACCCAGTGCAGCATTTCATGCATATAGAGAAGCCCCTGTGAGCTTGTTGCGGTGTAAGACCTCACGCCTGCAATTTCACTTGCAAATACCGCTGCCATTGCGCTATGTTCGCTTTCCACCTCTACATACCTTGCACTGATCTCCCTGTTTGCCACCATTTCCGCCAGTTTCTCCACAATTGTGGTCTGCGGAGTTATGGGGTATGCCGAGATGAAACCTACTCTGGCAAGGCGAACGCCTTCAGCAACGGCTTCATTTCCGGTCATTATTGACGCCTTGGACCCTATTTCTCTCATCTGAATCACTCCTCCTCAAATTCCATTTCTATGCATTTCTCCGGGCACTCATTTGCGCAGATTCCACATCCCTTGCAATAATTGTAGTCTATAACAGGGATGCTGAACGAGGCAACTTTCTGATTTGGAGAGGATGCCGAACCTCCATCTTCAAGGTTTATGGCGTTGTCCGGGCAGAATTTCCAGCATATCTCACACCTTATGCAGCTTGAATAGTCTATGACTGGCTTCAGAGTTCTCCAGAGACCAGTATGATTTGCCCTTGAACTGGCATCTGCCAGTGGAACAAGTACCATATTTACCACCCCGTCCTTACGGAGTTGTACGCCTTCTCGGCGGCACTGACATTAACATCTGCCCTGGAAGGTGACATTTCTGATATTGCCTGGCGAATCTGATCCATGTTCACAACTCCTGTGCTCTTCGAGAACGCCCCCAGCATTGCTGTGTTTATTATTGGATTCGTTCTATTTCCAAGACCGAGATCAATGGCAATCCTTGTTGCGTCAACTGTTGCAACCTTAAATCTGAGGCCAAGATCGTCTGGAGATTCAGGCGAATTCAGTATGATTGATGAATCTGGCTTCATCCCTGCAGTAACGTCCACAGTTTCCATGACCTTGCCATCAAGCACCACCACAACATCTGGATTGTAAACCTGCGTCTTCAGTAAAATAGGAGAGGTGTCAATGCGTGTGAACGCTGTTACTGGTGCGCCCCTCCGCTCCGTCCCGAAAAATGGAAAAGATATCACATACTCTCCGGACAGGAAAGATGCCAGAGCAAGCATCTTCGAAGCTGTTACTGCACCCTGCCCTCCTCTGCCATGGAACCTAACTTCCAGCATATTGATCAGTTATGCCTTTGCACATCCATATAATAAGATGTGCCCTTACATATAATGAGGAAAATTATTTAGGGAGCGATGGCGGGGATTTCAAAAAATGCGTGTAAGACTTTCTCAGAGTTCTTTCCTGACAGCAGCTGTGGCAAGAGCCATGTTCCTAAGTTTTTCAAAGCCTGTCTCTCTGGATCTTGTGCGCAGCCCGCAATCCGGATTGATCCTGACCAGTGCCGGATCTCCGATAATTTTAAGTGCCGTTTCTATGCGATCCTGTATAAGTTCAACGCTCTCAATATCATCAATGTGCACGTCCGTTACCCCAAGACCCATGAATTTTTTCTTTGACAGGGTATCATTCATGGCAGCATACTCCTTGAGGTCTGCATACCCTGGGCGGTTATCTGTACCCCTGCCCACGGTCAACGGGTCTCTGTTTGCGAACTCCAGATTCAGCCCATGAACTTTCAGATCGGCCATTGTATTGTAAAGATAAGCGTAATCTATACTGTAGCAAACGTGGATTGATGGTTCTATGCCGGATATCCCCTCGAATGACCTGTTTACGGATTCAACGACTATGTCCATCTCTGAGGGATGAGTTGTGGCTGCCGGTTCATCAATCTGTACCTCGAAAATTTCGCCCTTTCTGTATCGATCCCATATGCCCTTGAGCTCTCTTAGTTCAGCATTTATTGCGTCTGCGTATGCATTTGCCAGTTCTCTTCTGTCCCTGTAGTATTCATTGAACGACCAGTCCATCATTGTATATGGTCCTGTTATTGGTAATTTGAGGGTGTCACGGGTGTTTGCAAGTAGAAATTCCAGCTCATCCCTGTGGAATGGGTGTTTCCGGACCACGGGGCCGGTAACGCTGCCCTTCCTGTAGTACCTGTTGTCAAAGGACCTGACCATGCCGTAGAACTCAAGATTTCCGATATTATTGGCAAGAGCTTCATACATCTCCCAGCGGAACATTTCGCCGCCCACTCCGAGATTCTCAAGGCCGGATTTTTTAAAAAGATCCAGGGTCTCAAGTGTAGCCTTTCCGGCAAGTTTGTTGAACTCGGCAGTTCCTTCCAGCTGATGGAAGTTCTTGCTCAGGTATTCCGGCTTCCTGAAGCTCCCTATTTCCTGTAAAATCAAATTTCTGTCTGCCATGTCACTCACCAAGCCCCGCAAGAAGATTTACCTTTTGATCCGCAATTTTTCTAGGAAGGAAATCAAGGTAATCAGAATTTGTTATCAGCATTTTATCAATATCCATCCCTTTGGATATTTCTTCAGCCTTCGTCATTATTTCACCTGCTGATTCCATCCTCGTGTTATGCCCATCAACCAGCTTGATCCCTGGAACGAGAGAATGATTCATGGCAAGCTTCAAGTTAGGTCCTGCGGGGTCAACAATTATGGAATAAAACTTCTTCTGCTGATTAGCAAACAGGCTGGTTTCCAGATTCCCGCTGGTGAATAATACAACTTTAGCCGGGTCTGTAATACTGGAAATGGCCTCCAGGGCAATTTTATCAATTTTAACCCTCTCCATGAGGAATGTCCTGGCTGGCTTCAGTTTTGACACTATTCCAGAATAAAGGCGGCACGTGGCTTCAAGAAAACTCTGCCTTTCAACTTTCCCCACATTCCTTGAGAACCTGAAGAGAGTTTCAGGGCCAGGCAGAAACAGAGCTTGATCCTTGCCTGAGTGGTATAGTGGAAGGGGCGGATTCTCCGGTAGATCGTGGAATCCGTCAGGTGGAATCCTGAGAACAGGCAATCCGTGCAGCTGCGGTATCCGATAGAATGTGTTGGTTTCCTCAAATCGCGTAAGAGGCCCAAGGTCCATTCCATCTGAAATGAGTACAATGGGCCTGAAAATATCATACCAGTTGAATAGGGGATCTGTGTGAAGAGCACGCCCTTCAAAAAGGCCTTCGTAGATCGCAGTCTCCTCCGCCATGAGATCATTTAGATCCCCAGAAGATAATGACCCTCTTTCCCAGCGCCCAATCCTGACACGCAGTTTCTCGCTTTTTGGATAAATTCCATGTACAAATCCTTCAAGTCTAACCATTCAAATACACTCCAATTTTTTGCCCGAAATCAGCCTGGCCCGCCCAGAAATCACTTCCTACTCCAGTTTCCGGTTTCAGGAACGGAAATAAACCTGGATTGATTCCATAATTCCAATTTCCCTGATTTCCAAAAATCTGTGAGGTGAGAAGGTGAGAGGATAATGTTCCTAGGGTATCCTCGAATGGCACTGCACCCTGTATTAGGCTAACATGGGGTAAATGCCTGTGTAATGCCTCAACCGATGCCTTCCGCAATGTGCATGCTGAGCCAGCTGCATTCCATACTGATGATGTTTCAATATCGCAAAGCCTACGGACTCCGTATGAGGTGACACCAGTAAAGCGTGGATAAGATGCTATGCAGCGTGGATCGCCTGTGAAATCCACATTATCCGTAAAAACGCCATGAAACATACTTTTGCGAGCTTTCAATTGTATTTCCATAAGGTTCAGATGGTTGATAATAATTAATTATTAAAAAATGATTGTGGGTAATATGTTGACCACGGCTTCAGTTTGGAGGTCACACATCAAACTTTACGCCCTGAGCCAGTGGGAGATCTCGTCCGTAGTTCACTGTAACGGTCTGTCTCCTCATATACAGCTTCCAGGAATCGCTTCCGCTTTCCCTTCCACTTCCAGTCTCCTTTTCGCCTCCGAATGCACCGCCGATTTCTGCCCCTGCCGTACTTGTGTTGACATTGGCAAGCCCGCAGTCAGACCCGCGGGATGACAGGAAATACTCCTCTTCTCGCATATCAGTGGTAAATATTGCAGATGAAAGCCCCTGAGGAACAGCATTGTGAATCTCAAGTGCTTCCTCAAGTGTTCTGTATTTGAAGATGTAAAGCAGCGGCCCAAATGTTTCCTGCCTTGTGATCTCCATTCCAGGGGTTGCTTCGATTATTGCAGGATTAACATAGAAACCCTTTTCAAGGCCCGGGACACTGATCCTTTTCCCTCCAGTTACCAACTTTCCGCCTTCTTTCACTGCTTCTGCAATTGCTTTCTCGTAAGTGGAAATTGCACCCTCATCTATCAGCGGGCCTACAAGTACACCGTTGCTTCTTGGATTCCCTATCCTTACGTTTGCATATATCTCTTTGAGCTTTGCCAGGAATTCATTATATATCTTCTCATGGACAACCACGCGGCGTGTGCTCGTGCAGCGCTGTCCTGCTGTGGCCAGTGCGCCGAACGCAACACCCTTTAGAGCAAGCTTCATATCTGCCCGGTCAGAAACTATTGAACAGTTGTTGCCCCCCAGTTCTAATATCGTGCGCCCTATCCTGGCTGCGACATTTTCATAAATTGTCCTTCCCGTTTTTGTAGATCCGGTGAAAGATACAAGCTTAAGCCTTGGGTCCTTGGATATCCACTCTCCGCCCTCTGAACCTCTGCTTGACACCAGGGAAAATATCTGTGGCGCGCCCTCCCTTTCCAGAACGCCAGAGATGACCTTCATGACGCCAACAGCCGCAAGGGATGCCTTTGTGGATGGCTTCCATACAACGGTGTCGCCGCACACTGCAGCTACCATGGCGTTCCATGACCATACGGATGACGGGAAATTGAACGCGCTGATTACTGCTATGGGCCCCAGT
>JAJZAW010000088.1 GCA_021799185.1 Thermoplasmata archaeon | reverse complement strand
AGCCAGAATTTCAGTGCAGGTTTTCTGTCAAGGTATGAGAAATACTGGAAGTCCAGGCTAGGAAGGGAGCTGTGGATGGATGGCATGGTGCAGCGAATTTTTGCAGGTCTTAGCGATTCGTCACTATCGCGGATATACAGCATGCTGTCATCTCCAGGCATTGTGAAGATGATAAACAGTATAGGGGATATAGACTACCCCTCACGACTGGTCATCAGGATGATCCTCAGTCATCCGACAATTCTGATGAATTTCCTGTGGAACAGGGCTCCGGCAGCTGTGGCGGACGCATGATGGCAACGTTGACTGGCTTGACTGGCGGTTCTATGGCGTGCCCCAAAAACGTTATATCACCGTGAAATAACTGGTGCTGTCCCATGGAGAAGAAATTTTTCTACATGCTGATGCTGCTTCTGGTCACATTCTTCTGGGGTGTGACCTTTCCAATAATAAAAACAGCCTTGCAGTATATGAGTGCAGATGCATTCCTGGCATTCCGGTTCCTCATAGCTACGGCACTGATGGGCATTCTGGTGCGCAAAGGTGGTGATTTCTGGAAGAGGCGGAACATCCTCACGGGTTTCACTGCAGGCTTTCTTCTATTCCTAGGATACTATTTCCAGACTGTCGGGCTTGTGTACACAAGTGCTGCAGCATCCGGCATCATTACCGGGATTTATGTGGTGATTCTTCCGCTCATATCCTTCGCGTTCCTCCACAACAGGGTATCGCGCATGGATGTCTACGCCTCGGTCATCGCCTTCGCCGGGCTCATAATAATGTCTGTGGGTTCATCGGCCGGATTCGGCAACAGGCTGGGGGATCTCCTCACTCTGTTATGCGGAGTTGCTTATGCGGTGCAGATTGCCTATGTTTCCAGATATTCAGGGAGCCTCAATTCGTACACATTCACATTCTACCAGATCCTGGCGGTGACAATATTTTCATTCGCTGCCATTCCCGTATCTCCTGGCGGCATTGGGACGATAAATAGTTATGTGATCTTTGCCCTTGTGTTCACAGCAATATTTGGCAGCATATTCGCATATTATGTTTCAACAATTGCACTTATATATGTGGATCCGGCTGCGGCTGGTGTAATATATGTGGGAGAGCCCGTGTTCGCAGCCCTTTCGTCCGTAATAATTGCACATGAGGCACTGGGCATGTCAGTAATAATAGGTGGAACAATAATGGTAGCCGCAATGTTTTTGACCTCATTGGACAAGTACCTGAAGGCGAGGCAGGCACATGCGGCTCAGTCCTGATCAGCTTCAGGTTTTTCGCGGATTCCCCTGTGTACCTTCACAGCAACTCCTTTTTTGTAATATCCCATTTCAGGGCCGGAGACCGTGGATTTCCCAACAGCCACAAGGTTATCCTTGTCGTCAACAACAAGCACCTCATTGCCCGCGATGATGGAAGAATCGAATTTTTTAACGAATTTGAAGAATACGTTGTATCCCTGTGCATTGAATTCAGCGCTGTCGTCAGTCACAACGATCCTGTTCATGAGGCCGGGCGAAATGTCAAGAAGCTTCTGGGCACCGGCAATTCCAAGGGTGAAGAAGCCATCATGTGCCCTCAGTGTTGCCATAAGCTGCCCCTTAAGGAGGACACTCCTCAACCTGCCCGTTGACCTTGAAACCCTCACTTCGCATTCGTCTGAAAAAAGTTTCTTTCCAGTTCCTGATCCGAACTGGAAATCCGCAACCATCCTGACTCTTTCCAGTCTGAAGTTCCTTGTTGCCCCTTCCACCGCATCAACCGGTTCGCCACCTTCCGGTATATCTGCAGCAGCCGCAATGGAATCTGGCCTCACAAATCCACTGGATATCATCTGCTGGAACGGATAAGTTTCATCCAGCTCCACCGGGATCACGGTATTGTTCCAAGGAACAAGGAAACGTTCCGCTGTTCTTTCATAAAGAGATATAAACTCAGCGGAATGCGTCCGCCCGGGATGCCAGTTATCTGGTGAAAGCACGCGGTAATTTCCTCTCTCTGGAGTCATGATGTATCCAAGATTTCGCTCGATTCTTTTGAAGTACGGCACTCTTTCGCTGTACTCATCAAAGTAGAAGAAAGTGCTCTTCTTGGAGAGATCCTCAAATCTTTCCAGGGTTCCGGAATGATCAAGAAGGCGCAGAAATGCACGGAAAAGATACGGATGCGATCGGGATCTGGCCTCCACATACTGCCATAACCTCTGCTGGTAAATCTGCTCCCTTATCTCCTCAAGTTCATTGAATATTGCAGAAAGGTTATGCATGGAGAGCAGCTTGAAGCGTTCTTCCGGAGCCGCGTTTCTTACTTCTTCCACGGTGTATTTTCCATAAAGGGGGCTCCACCTTGGAAATGATCCAATTTTTGAGAGGTCCCTGGATCCATCCTGGAAGAGCATCCGGTTGTCTCTGGCATACTTTACATATGACGCTGAATCGAACACGTCCACACCCAGGAGGACAGCCATTCCCATAAACATGGGGTGCCCTCCGCCAAAAAGGTGTACCGGCTTTGAAAAATCAGCATTGATCTTGCTTGAAAGTATGACATCCACAAGATCATCATAGCGGTAGTTTTCAAGGAGCGGGACAACACCGCCTATTGGGAGGTATCCCGCCTGGGATGCGCTCATGAGTTCGGCCGAAAGCTTCCTGAGGTCCATGTGCAATGACCCCTGTATGGGCCCTGCAATTATGGTATCATCAACTTGCGGCAATTCAGCCATCCTCCTGTAGGTCTCCATGACAGCTGCCCGTGCCCGATCATAGGAAAAGTCAGGTTCGGAGAATATGTCGAGAATTGTTGATATGTCACTTCCTATTTTTCTCTGGAAATCTACTATCTCAAGGTTTGAGAATTCCACATCAGAATATACATGGCTCTGGAAAGTGCCGCTATCGGTCATTATGGGGCCGTTGAAACCCAGGAGGGAATGAACACCATATTTCTCAGCCTTTTCCCTCAGCTTAGGATTTCTCCTGATAATGTAGCTGTTGGTTATGAACGCCGTAGCGCCGAGATTGCGCATTTCTTCCATGGTAAGGGTAGGTATATTCGGGTTAACAACGGGAAGAATTGTTGGGGTATGGATTTCTCCGTGCGCCGTGGAGAATTTCCCTATTCTTGCCAACCCATCCCTGTGAATGATTTCTAACAATGAACCTCAATCCGGCATGTCATCCGGAATAATAGTAATTTCCTGATTCTCTCTGGGATTTGTCAAGCCTGCTGTCTATCTTATTTATTCTTGGCCGCTTTGTTGTGGCATCCCTCCGGAAGGTTACACCAACATTTCTGAGAAACATGTTCATCCCATCCTTCATTGGCATGGGCCCGCGGGAAACCCCCTCCCTCCCAGGTGTGCCATCGAACACTATGAGTGCATCAGAAATCAGGTCTATTAGATATACATCATGATCAACAACGAAAGCGCTCTTCTTATTATTCTCCATGACACGCCTTATGATTCTTGCCGCAGACATCCTGTAAGCACTGTCCAGGTGTGCTGATGGTTCATCCAGTATATAGAGGTCGGCGTCAAGGGCTAAGGTAAGAGCGATTGAAACCCTCTGCAGCTCTCCACCTGAAAGGTCACCTATGTTATTGTCAAATAGTGAATCAACCTCAAGGGGCTTCATTATCTCATTCTTGACCGGGGAGCTATCCATCCTCTCCTTAAGGGCCTGATAGAGCAGTTCAGAGACTGTCCCCTGAAAATCTGAAGAGATGTACTGTGGTTTGTATGATATTTTCAGGGTCCTTGAGAGTGATCCGGTGGTTGGTGTCAATTTGCCTGCAAGCATCCTGGCAAAGGTAGACTTCCCAAGGGCATTTCTTCCAAGAACGCCAATGACCTCACCATTGCGGATCAGCCCGTTTTCAACCTTCAGAGTAAAGCCTTCAAGTTTCATGGACAGGTCTGACCACGAAGCAATTTCAGATCCTGTGGCTGTTCGTCGGGCAGATTTTTCCTGAAAATCTATGGAATAATTCCTAATTCTGATGTTTTCCTCCCTAAGGTAACCTTCAAGGAAGGAATTTATTGCTTTATTGCTTGTCCTGCGTTCCGTTATGATTCCATAGGCACCGGACTGTCCGTATACAAGATGAACGCTGTCGGCTATCCAGTCCATGAGTGCGAGATCGTGTTCAACAACCATTACGGTCTTTTTCCTGGCCAGTTCCCCAATGATCCCTGCGACCTTAATTCTTTCAGCCACATCCAGGTACGATGACATTTCGTCAAAGAGATAAATGTCAGCATCCTTCAGCAGTGTTGTGGCGATTGCAAGTTTCTGAAGCTCTCCGCCTGAACATGCCTTAATATCTCTTTCCAGAGACCCCTGCAGATCAAGCTGGGCTACCACCTCATCAAACCTTTTTCCGGGGTCATTCCTCCTCAGGATCTCTCCGATTGTCCCATTAACAACTCTTGGAATAAGGTCCACATTCTGATCCTTCAGCACAGCCTTCCTCCGGCCTTCGTAAATGTCCTGGAAATAGGTTCCCATCAATGAAGTGGCAAAATAACGTATGACATTTTCCTTTGAGGCCTCCTCCTGGTATTTGCCGAAGTTTGGCACAAGGAGCCCTGATAGTATCTTCAATGTTGTTGTCTTACCCATCCCGTTCTGGCCAAGGATGGCTGTAACTTTCCCCTGCTCCAGTACTGGAAGTGAGTAGAGCCTGAATGAATTCAGGCCATACTGGTGAGTAATTTCGGAATTCAGTTCATCCGGCAGCCCGACAATTTTTATTGCGCCAAAGGGGCAACGATGCACACATATGCCGCAACCAATGCACAGAGGCTCATTTATAACAGGTTGCTCATCCGGCACCGGAAATTCTATGGTTGGCGTTCCACTGCGCACAGGTGGGCAGTAATACTGGCATTCATGGTGGCATCTCTTGGGATGGCACCTTTCCCTATCAAGTACAGCAATCTGCAATTCAGCACCTAGTTCATCTTCCAGTACTCATCAGGAATATCATCATATATCTGGAAGTCCTGGTTTTTCTCAATCTTCGTGGTCACTGTCTTCATCTTTGACAGTTCAATGATGCGGTTCACGTTCAGTATCCAGTAATGTATTCTCCATTCCCTCCCGTCATAAAGGGTGGTCTCTTCCCTTTCTGTCTGAAGAATGCCAATGTCTTCCATGGTGTAGAAAGCATCCCTGTCCTCAGGCTCAAGCATATTATCGATTACCCGATCATTATAACCAAAAAAGTTTATCAGATGTTCTGCTGCCTCGAAAGCCTCCTCCGGGCTCATGCTACGGTTTTGGAGGCTCAGGCCCTTGCTTATTGCCACAGACAGTTCATCTATGTTGGTGTAATTCCTGTGGTACCCAGTACCCTCAATGGGGCGGTCTTCACTGTTTTCCATGTTGGTTTCGATCCTCTTCGTCACGCAAGTAATCCTAATTGTAATTTTATTAATAAGATTATCTGGTAATAGAAAATTCAACAAAATGTCATAAAGTTTTATGAAATTATGATTATTTATTCACAAATTGAAGGGTTAATGTGGCAGTGACTGTCATGTTGCGCAATGACTGGATCGGGTAAGATAAATATGTTTAATTCATATGGCATGCAATGTCCACAGGAGTATTTGCGTTTCCTGCGAGAAATATCTATAATAATTTCCATGGTAGCTACCTTGAGAACTTTGAAGTGATTAGCACTGCTGAAATAAATGAAAGTGAAGTCCTTTCCCTTGGGGTTCTGGATATATCCGGCCATCCATATTTCCACTATCTTGCACACAATGTTTCCCTTTTTAATGTGGATGCCAGGATGCTTGATTTACTTCGCCGGAAAGAAAATGCCGGTCAGACACGCACAAGGATCATGGCTGTGATAAATACCACACCAGATTCTTTTTATCCAGGTTCCCGGCACACAGTTCCGGACAAAGATCTGGACAGTATTATTGACCAGAAACCCGACATAATTGATATAGGCGGTGAGAGCACCCGCCCTGGCAGTCTGCCGGTATGTGCAACTGAGGAGATAAAAAGAATCAAACCTGTGCTGGATTACCTGACGTCAGTGTCACATATTCCCATCTCCCTGGATACAAGGCATCCGGAGGTGGCAGATCACTTCAGGGACAAGATCAGTATATTGAATGATATCAGTGGCTTTGCTGACCAGAAAATGGTCAATATCGCAGCAGAAAGTGAGCTTCAGTGCGTTGTTATGCACATGCGAGGCACACCGGAAACAATGCAGACCATGACAAGCTACGGAGACATTGTTGCAGAGACCGTGAAAGAAATCCAGGAGCGTGTGATTAACCTGATGGATTCAGGTGTTGGGGGGCACAGGATCATTGTGGATCCGGGAATTGGCTTTGCAAAGGATACTGCTGGAAATCTGGAGATATTGAGGAATGTCCGGTCATACAAATTCGGTTTTCCTCTCCTTATGGGAGTTTCCCGCAAGGCGTTCATAGGACATATAACTGGACGCGATGTGAATGGGCGGCTTCCGGGGACAATTGCAATGACGGCATATTTTGCCTCCGAAGGTGTTGATATTGTGAGAGTCCACGACGTTGCTGAAAACAGGGATGCAGTGAAAATTATTGAAGCACTGAAAAATCCAAGATCATAGTCATTTCCTGCGGCATTCACGGCATACTCCTTTGAGTATGACGCTGGCCTGTTCTATCATATTCCCGTCAACGTCTATTGAACGGAGAAGAGAATCCTCATCTATGTCCATATCATAGATATTCCCGCACACTGTGCAGAGAAAATTGGCGTGAAACCTTGTGTTGGTCTCAAACCAGGTGGTACCGTTGAGTTCAAGAGATTTCAGTGTGCCTGCAGACTGTAGTGCCTTAAGTATATTATAAACAGTTGCAAGCGTGATTGTGGGTTCATCTTCCTTAATGGCATTGAATATCTTTTCTGCAGTAAAGTGACCGGGGCTGTGATCCCTGACATAATCTATTACCGTTAGCCTCTGCGGGGTGATTTTGAAGCTTGATTTCCTCAGTGAATCAACGTAAAACTCTCGTTCCATAAAGTGATATTTCTAATTAGTAATTAACATTTGTTTATAACATGTATG
>JAJZAW010000087.1 GCA_021799185.1 Thermoplasmata archaeon | reverse complement strand
GCAGGAATCCGCATCGATCATCTGGATGGGTTGTACGATCCCTCAGGTTATGTGGAATTCTTGAGAAGATCACTGCCCGGCAAAGTTATTCTGGCAGAGAAGGTGCTGATTCCCGGGGAAGGCATTCCGGAATCCCTGGACATTGATGGCACCACAGGCTATGACTTTCTTGGAATGATAAACGCCCTCTATGCGGACAGGAAAGGATACAATGCTCTTGCAGATGGATTCCGTTCCAGGGCACCCGTGTATGGAGATGTGGATGAAATCTTACTGTCGTACAAGCATTCCTTCATCACGGAGGAATTTTCAGGTGATGTGGACAACCTTTCCTGGCCCATCTATGATTCCCTGGTGCTGAAACATGGATATGAATTCAGTTATTCCGAAATAAGAGGAGCAGTTACAGGCATTCTCACATCTTTTGAGAAGTACCGCACCTATTCTACCCCTGGCAATACTGTTGAAATCGCCAAGCAACTGTTGAATGTCGCAGCTGGCAGAGACGATTCCATACCGTACATACTTTCAGATCATGTTTCCCGTGGCTGCGTACATTGCAGTGAACCGGTCCTGAGATTTCAGCAATATTCAGGGGCGCTGATGGCAAAAAACCTGGAAGACAGGCTTTTCTTCTCATTCAACCCCATGATTTTCATGAATGAGGTGGGATGGAGCCCCATGGCAGAGATCCCGGAATGGCATGAGTTCCTTGGATTCATTAGGAAGAGGATGAAATTTCCATTCTCCCTTAATGAAGGATCAACACACGATACAAAATTTGGCGAAGACCTGAGAAATTCTGGGCTGGTAATATCGGAATATGCTGACCTTTTCTTCAGGATTCTCGGTGATCTTGAATCCAGTGAGGGTACCCGCGCAATTGCTGGAGTAATGGCAGTTGAGCACATATATTACATAACACAGCTGGTACTGGCCTCCTACGGTTCGGCTGTTCATTACAGGGATTACAACATGGAGATAAAATCACAGATCACCAAGGCAATGAGAGAATCCATGATCCGCACATCATGGAAGAATCCCGATGTGGATTATGAAAATGCTGCGTTGAAATTTGCTGAGATCATTATCAGTCTCCTGGATTCTGGAAAATGGGTTGATGGATCAGAGATGGCAAACAAATGCAGGGATCTTGGACACTACAATTCCATTTCGATGCTCGTGTTGAGGTTCATGCTTCCTGGTGTGCCTGCCCTTTATCAGGGCTCGGAATTCATGAACGTCCATTTCACAGATCCAGACAACAGGGAAAAGGTAAATTTCGAAACCCTTCAGAAAAACTTTCAGAAGGTGGCTTCCAAGCATCTGAATTCTGCGGAAACCCTGGATTTTCCATCCCTGAAGTCAAGAGTCACTGCGGTGTTGGCTGAAATCCGCAGGAAAAATGCCCATATTATCAACAGCGTGTTCCCGGAGGCCCTGGAAATAAGGGGAGATCACAGCAGATCGGTTCTGGCCTTTTACGTGCATCATGGTACTGAGGCAATCATGGTTATCGCCCTAAGGAAGTTTTCAGAAATTGTATCGGAGGCAAATTATCTGGATGCGAGCAAGCTTCAACATGACAGGATAATTATTCCCGACGGGATCAGGGGAACATATATAGAACTCCTGTCGGGTAGAACTCTGGAAATATCCGGAGAATTTAATATGTCAAGGGTGGTGTTCCATTTACCGGCAGCCATCCTCAGGAGGGTGGGATAACTTGAGTTCATGGCAGAGGGATTTCCCAGAGATCACCTACAGGAATATTGGCCCCTCAATTGCTGGATCAGAAGTGGTGTTCAGAACGTGGGCTCCTTTTGCCAGGAAGCTGGAGATCCTCTCGGGTCATCATAGAACTGAGGCTAGTAAGAACGACTTTGGAATGTGGCAGGGTTACATGATCCGGGCAGATGATATCCTTGACTACAAGATCTCAATTGACGGTTGTGCGGCACTTCCAGATCCAGCCTCCAGGTTCCAGCCAGAAGGCGTATTCGGGCCGTCAAGGGTAATTCAATTTCCAGATCACACTTCCAGGAGTTTTGTGAACATACATATGCCATCAACTGTCATATATGAGCTTCACACGGGAACGTTTTCTTCACAGGGCACATTCTCTGGCATTGGGGAAAGACTGGATCATCTCGCTGATCTGGGTATCAATGCCATTGAAATCATGCCCATATCACAGTTTGAGGGGCGCTGGAACTGGGGGTACGACGGAGTGTTTCCATACGCTGTACAAAACACATATGGGACTCCGGATGATCTTCTGGAACTTATTGAAAAGGCCCATTCAATGAATTTCTCAGTTATACTTGATGTGGTTTACAATCACCTTGGGCCAAGAGGCAACATTTTTTCCTCTTTTGGGCCGTTTTTTTCGAAAAAGTATATGACACCATGGGGGCAATCTCTCAACTTCGACGGAGAATGGTCAGACTATGTTCGTGCATTCTTCATACAGAATGCTATCTTCTGGCTGGATGCATATGGTTTTGACGGACTCAGGCTCGATGCAATCCACGGCATAGTGGATAACTCTCCCGCGCATTTCCTTGAGGAACTTACTCGGACTGTTAAGAAGCATTTCCAGGATACCGGGAAGAGGCCAGTGATCATAGGCGAAAGCGACCTGAACAATCCCCGTGTTATTCAGGATATAGACATGGGCGGATACGGCCTGGATGCACAGTGGTGTGATGACTTTCATCACTCTTTCCATTCAGTCGTTACCGGAGAGAAGCAGGGTTACTATTCGGACTATGGTGAACCTGAACAAGCAGTCGAGACTTTTCGTCATGGATTTGTTTACTCTGGTGTATATTCAAGGTTTCTCCACAGGACAAGGGGATACAGAGACATGAGGTACAGGAACGATCAGCTGGTTGTCTTCGCACAGGACCATGACCAGGTGGGAAACAGGCCGGGATCTGAGAGACCTACTTCCTATGCAGGCCTGGACGCCTCCATGGTCATTGCCGCCGCTGCAATATTATCCCCGTATATCCCAATGCTGTTCATGGGTGAGGAACTTGGAACTAAGTCCCCGTTCTGGTTCTTCATAGACACATCTGATTCATCATTTGCCAGTGCCGTGGATAAAGGGCGCAGAGAGGAATTCAGCTACCTTGATTGGGTTGGAGATTGTATTGCTCCTTCAGATCCACGCGCATACATGGAATCCAGGATCGCATGGGATGAGCTTGATTCGGATTCCACAAAGAAAGTTTTGGGAGAATACCGTGACCTGATTTCAATCCGGAAAAGAATGAATCTCGGGAGCGGAATCAGGCCTATGGTGAAAATCGAAGGGAACCTGCTCACTGCAAAATATTCGGGAACGCCCATTGGTGACATTCAGTGCATTTTCAACCTCTCTGACAAACCTGCAGGAATTTCGGAATTGCCTGCCAGGATTCTGTTCAGCAGGAATTCCAGAAAACTCGGTGATGGATATCTGATTGAATCCCATGGCGTTGCAATCATTCAGAAATGATGTGTGTGATGTTCTCACCGCCAATGGATAGATTTCCTGTGGGCTACTATGCATTGATCATGTCAGGATTTCCGTGCCGATACGTTTCCTTTGAAAGCAGCAATCCCACAAGCATGATTGCTTCCGCTATGAAGAACCAGAGCGTCCATGATGCGAAGAGGCTCCTGGTTATTGTGGCTGAATAGAGCACTATGCTTATGGCGAATCCGGAAAGTATTGCGCCGCCGTTATATGCAAACCCAACGCCAGTGGTGCGGAATTTCTTGCTGAATGTTTCTGAAAGGAAGGCGGGAAGCGTTGAGAATATCATTGCCTCGAAGAAAGCCTGTATGCTGAATAGAACCAGGTCCATGAATGCGCTTCCGTGGAACGCAAAGTATGATATGGGATAGGTTATGGCGACAAAAATCACAGTATAGACAATCATGGATGTTCTTCTGCCCACAATAACCAGTCCGATGATGCCGCCAATCCAGACGCCAAACAGCGAAACAAGGTTTATATAGCCATTATACACCCCAACTGTGGTGCCACTGATGGTGGAATGAAGTAATGTAAGGAGCGTTGGGTAGAATGAGAATGTTATTGAATTTATGAAGAGAAGTCCCGTCGTCAGGATCAGTGCGAAGATAAGCGGGGCGCCGCCAACTTTGAAAAGGCTCACTGCTGGTTCCTTTTCCACTTCCCTCCTTGCCTGCATGTCCTTGAAGACATCCGTTTCCCTGGTTATTCTTCTGATGACAAGTGTGAGTATTCCCGGGATGATGGTGGTAAAGAAGAGCACCCTCCATCCGATTACATCGAATACTGACTTTCCGTAGAAAGAAAAGAGACCGGCGAAAACGAAAGAAACTATGAAGAAACCTGTGCCGTATCCGCTCTGCACAAATGCTCCAATGGGGGCTCTTTTCTTTGCTGGAACGCTCTCCATGGACAGCGCTGTCCCTCCTCCATATTCAGCTCCGGCGAATAACCCTTCTATGAAAAGTATGATGTAAAGCAGGATTGGAGCAATAACGCCCGCCTGTGAAAATGTCGGAAGGAGACCTTTTGACGCCGCAAATATGGAGAAACCCACAATGGTGATGGTCAGCATGTTCTTCCTCCCGAGCCTGTCACCAAGGAAGTTCCCCAGAAGCACTGAACCTACCGGCCTTGCCAGTTCCTCAACAGCCAGGCCGCCGAATGTTGCAACAAGGCTGTATATGCCTATGACCCTGGAAGGGAAGAATACCGATGATATGGTTACGGCAACAAGTGCGTACGCAATTGATGTATATCCGTCCATGAGCCATCCCACGTATGCGGAGATTACCTGCAGCCATGTCCTGCCCTTCAGGCCATATACTTCCATCCCAAAGGGGACTGTGGGGGGATTATTAAATTTTGCCGGATTCTGTTATTTCAATTAGAATTCATATCTTTTGACAAATTTTTTGCATTCAGCAGCAGACTGATCGGACACAAATGGTTGTGGAAATGACATTACCATATCATTCATTGGAATCAAGAATAGCCTCTCATGTGGCAAGAGCAATATTAAAACATGCTTAGGATATAAATTGAAAACAATGCAATTGGCGGTGGAATATTTTATCTTATTTTGCGATAGAGAAGGGCGAATATCATCATGGATGTAAGTGCGGTAGCCAGTGCGGTCCACGCAATAATGGCAGGTATATTGTGCACGTAATAAATGGAGACGATGCTCTCAATTAGGATGCCCGTATCCAGTGAACCGAAAAGGACGGTCAGCCAGAAACTTAATGTGTTGGAGTTCTTGGAATAGTTTGTTGTTATGTCAAAGATAACTGCGTCCAGCCTGTCAATTACGGAATCATACAGGTCGTTTATGCCAAAAATCCTCTCGCCGTATTCCATCAGTGGTTCACTGAACTGCGTCACTTTTGCAATTATTCCGTAATACTCTTCAAGTCCATTCAGGATTTCCTGCTTCAGTCCAATCAGGCCATTTATGGACAGAGAACCTTTAGCAAGTTTTTCATAGTATTTCCTGAGGATTTCTCTTTCAAGCAATAGAATTTCTATGATGATAATGAATGGGAGGAAACATTTGCCCTGCAATTGCTTGTAGCCGCCACGATCCTCCTGTTGATTCATGAACATGAGATTCAGAGCGGCAGATCCAGACATATATGACGCACCTCCCTCCCTGATGCAGAAATTTCTGTCTATTTCGCTATTAATAAAGGAACGCTTGAAAGGAATGGGTGAAGAATTAAGGTAGAGAATATTTATGATTTCCTGGCGGTGAAGTTCTATGAATTCGTCAACATCCAATCCAGATCCCAGGATGCCAATAAATGTGAACAGGGGTGGTTCGTCGTCCAGATAGGGGAGGGATAGGTGAATTTCTTTCACGAATCCACTATCGGAATCGGGTCTCAGGAGATCCAGCAATCTTTCCGGATCAAACTCCTCAGGTGGGATTTCAATCCACACCTCAATTATTTCTACACCTTCCCTGTGAGTGACAAGATATGTTTCGGCAGAGTACAGGATGGTCTCGTGAGCGTCCGATACTGGGATGGTGAATTTGGATATTGGGTGCCTTTTCAACCTGCCTGCCTTTATGAATCTTTCCCCCAGAACATGAAGCTCCGCATTATTCAGTTCGGTTAATCTCTCCTGGTTGAATGATGCAGGATTGGCGTCATTTTCATCTACGTAAGTCAACTTCTGATGGATGGCAAAAGTGAAAACGAATGATGGCTGCACAGGAGGCTTTTGTCATCGAGGTCTTTCCTGTCATCCACATCAATCACCAGTTTCAATCATTTCCGAGCTTTGTATTTAAGGCAACGTTTCTCAATATAAATACTTCTGACTGAAGATGTAATATATTCGACGATTCCCATTATAATCCAGCCACCACCACAATGGAGCAATTTGCATTTGTAGAAATGGTTACAACGGGCTACTTGCACTTTCAAAAAATGGGATTGATTGTTTATTGAACTGGCCAGGTCTAGAAGATAAATATTGGAAGGAAAGGATTATTCCATACAGCAGCTCATCATGGAAAGGTCCCTGGTGAATGACTGCGCAGCCAGTTTTATGCCTTCCGACACAGTTGGAAATATGTGGCTGTTCTCTATGATATCGTTATAGGTCATTCCCTGCTTGACTGCAACAACGCCTTCCATTATGAATTCAGCGGCGTACGGACTCACTGCATGGACACCAACAACCCTGTTGCTGTCCGGATCCACAACTATCTTGATGGTGCCATGTTCCTCACGCAATATCCTGGCCTTTGGAACTGCACTGAGTGGTATTGTCCTTGTGATCACACCGCCATGCAATTGCCTGTATTCTTCTTCGGTGAAACCCACAGAAGCAAACTGGGGCTCCGTGAAAATAGCCCAGGGGATTTCCTGCATGCTGACTGTTTTATCTGCATTGTTGAAGATATTGGATGCCACCGTTGCGCCCTCTCTTGCAGCCAGTGTTTCGAGCTTGTATTTTTGGTAAACAACATCGCCTGCCGCATAGATCAGTGGATTGTCAGTGGAGAAATCCTTCCTGACAGCTATGCCTCTGGCCGAATACTTCACGCCTGCTTCCTCCAGTGAAAGTCCGTCCACATTGGGAATCCTGCCAGAAGATATGAGTATCTCATCGACCTTGATGGTATCGGTCCCATCCTTGTGGACTGTCTCTATGACCTTTTTCTTC
>JAJZAW010000086.1 GCA_021799185.1 Thermoplasmata archaeon | reverse complement strand
AATGGAAGGCAGATTACAGCCTTTGCCCCAGGTGATGGTGCCATCAACTACATTGATGAGCATGATGAGGTTACAGTTGAAGGGATAAGGGGAAGACAGGGCCGAAGCAAGGGAGATATCCCTGGAGTAAGATACAAGGTTTCAAAGGTAAATGGGATATCGCTTAGAGAGCTTGTCAAGGGAAGAAAGGAGAAGACGGTGAGATAATGGTTGATCTTAAAATTCTTGGTGAATACGCAATCAATGAAGTGCAGGTTCACGACGAGGGGCTATCTAAATACATAAACCTCACCAGCAACGTGAATCTTCACAGCGGTGGAAGATTCTCCAGCTATTCAGCGGGAAAAAGGAACGTGAATACGGTGGAGCGCCTCCTGAACAAGCTCATGAGATCAGAAAAATGGACCGGAAAGAAGTACAGTGCGTACAGGGTCCTGAAGGAGGCCTTTGAATTAATAGCTGAGAAGACTAAGCAGAACCCAGTTCAGTTGCTTATAAACGCAATTGAGAATGCTGCGCCCAGAGAGGAAGTGACCAGACTCAAATACGGAGGCATAGCGGTACCAAAGGCGGTGGATGTTTCACCTTCGCGAAGAGTGGATGTAGCCCTGAGAAACATTGCAATAGGGGCAACAAACGCATCATTCAAGAGCAAGAAGGCCATAGCTAACTGCCTCGCTGACGAGATAATGAACGCCGCCAGGAATGACGCCTCATCCTTCGCCGTTAATAAGAAAGAGGAAATTGAGAGAATAGCAGCTTCAGCAAGGTAATATTTTTTCCACCCTACCTAACCCTCATTTATTATGGATACAGTTAATATTCCATAATGGCCTAATGCTTCCAGGTCGATATGGCGGATGTAGCAGAAGTACTAATGATCGAGCATGAGGCAATAAGGCACATAAGCAGATTTCTTACGCCAGCTTCCGAACCGAACCTCGCCGATTTTCACAAATACCTGAAGGCTGTGCATATAGAGATAGAGGAAAAGATTGTATTTCCTGCAATTGAAGAAAAGCTTCCTGAGGGACGGAAGGATATGATCTCAAAAATAGAACAGATTAAAGCGGATCATAAACTGATTGACACACTTGCTGGAAATATAGCAAAGTGGCAGGAAAGGGGGGACTTAAATCTTGTCACCGAGCGGTTTCCACTGTATCTAAGACTTTTGAGGGATCATAATCTCAACGAAGATAGGCTCGTATTCCCTTGGTGGAAGGAACTTGGCCTCAGGGAAATGAAATCTGCAATTAAGGAAGCAGAGGCCGTAATAGACTCTTTTGGCAGGGAGAATTACATCGAAATCATAGGCCTTTCCCCAGAATCATTTGTATACATATTTGAGTGAATCTCAGGTTCAGTCTCCATCCCCATTATTTATATCCACGTAGGATTCGAAGAGGTAATTTATGTCCTGCAACTTCCTGAACAATTCATTTCCGAACTCAGACAGAGCAAGTGTCCCATCATGCCGGAACTCTGCAATGTTCATGCTCACTAGATATTCTGTAATAGAATCCTTGGTGGTTCCAACATCAGTTTTCAGGTCGTTCCAGTTAACTTTTCCATAAGTCCCGAGTTCAAATATTGCCCTGAGGATGCCAGGTTTCCAGTCCAGCCATTCAATATAGTCTTTGCTCATGCTTTCACTTTTATATTAATCGGTGCGCGTATTTCTACTGATCACCTGATCTGTAAGGTTAGCTGGAATTTATAACAGCAGGGATTTATATCCAATTCCGACATATTGCCACTGTATGTCTCTTATGGATAACCTCAGGTTCAAGGGATCGAACGCAACCCAGATGCTGAGGGACCAGCATAAGATCACGGTGGGAATCTCCGAAGGCTTCATTGCAAATGAGGTAAAGGTTGGTGACTTTGTGGGGCATGTTGACTATACCATTTCAGTCCATTTCAAGCTTGAAGAGGATGTTCTTTTTCCTGTTTTGAGCCCTCTTCTGAGGCAATATCTGGAATTCGAGGAGCCCATACGAATAATCAGAGGCGAGCACGTTTCTATCAAGTCCCTATATAACACACTTTACAGATCAACATCATTCGAAGCTGAGGATTCATCCACAACATCAGAGGAAATACTCAACAAGTCAGGCCTCATTGCAAAAACACTTCTTCAGCATATTTTCAAGGAGGAAAACGGGCTTTTCGGCATGGCCGATCTTTATATTCCTGAACAGCAGAGGGAAAAGATACAGTCTGATCTTGAGAAGAAGAATGAGGAGTATCACAGGGCTTACGTTTCGGCCCATGCCAGAGTAAAATAAGCCAGTCCAGTTAATTATTCAGCTTCTTGATCCCTAAGAGAGGTCTTCGTATCTGAGGATGGTGGCAAATTCACCGTTTAGTGAGGCAATATTCACTCTGTGGACATCCTGTGCCCTTATAATTTTCCCATTCATATCCTTCCTGTCAAATGCGACGCATGCATCCTCAATTACAAATGCCCTGAACCCAAGGTTTGCTGCCATTCTCACTGTTGTGCTGACACAATGATCAGTGGTTATTCCAGCAAAGAACAGGTTATGAATCCCCTTTGACCTGATTCTCTGCTCCAGATCTGTGCCTATGAAACCACTGTTCACATGCTTTACTATGATGGGCTCATCACCAACAGGGGTGGCCTCAGGTTTAAACTCAAATCCCGGTTTCCCCTCTCTGAGCAAAGACTGAGGGTTTCTTGAATCGTGCCTCACATGGATAATTGGGAAATTCCTCTTTCTCCAGAATGCAAGTGCATCTGACATCACTTCTTCGGCTTTCGGGTTGTTTCTTCTTCCCCATGATGTGTCGTTCCAGGCCATCTGTACATCAATCAGTACGAGCGCTGAATTTTCCGGTATCGAAAATTCCATGGGCACGAAATTTGCCCTAGGTGATATACTTTTTCACTGGGCGTGGTTCATCTGCCAAATTTCTACAGCATATTTCGCAGGTAACCTTAATTTCAAGCAGAAAAGATCATTGCTGGGGTATACTTGCTAGGCAGCATTGCCTGAGCTTACAGAATTATATTGGGCAAGCACCTACAGATTGTGTGCGTCAAGCTGGAGAACAAGATATGAATTGATCGGACATTCTGGGGAACCTGCCTCGCTTGAGTCTCATTAGCGATGAAAAATGAATTGTGAAGAGGATCAACCTTCCACTCCATGTTTTAGAAGCTCCAGGGCAGCTTCTGCCATAACATTCACGCCCAGCATGAGGGCTGATTCGTCAATTCTGTATCTGGGGCTGTGCTGCGGGGCAGTGATGCCTTTTTCAACATTACCGACTCCAAGCCTGAAAAATGCCCCGGGTGCGATTTCCAGGAATCTGGAGAAATCCTCCCCACCCATTGAGGGAGGAGGATATAGCACATGTTCCTTGCCTGCAAGTTTGATGGCAACATCATTTAGAACTGTCGCAACTCTACGATCATTGAGCAGGGCCGGATATCCCTCTTCATAATTGAAACTGAACTGTGCACCGTATAGATTGCAGAGCGACGTCAAAGTATTTTGCAGCCCGTCTCTTATCCTGTCGCGTATATCCCTGCTATATGTTCTTACAGTGCCGCTTATCTCAGATTTTGATGCAATTATATTGAATCTGTCTCCTGCCCTGATTGTACCGAAGGTAAGGACTGACGGCTGAGTCTGGTCTGTCATCCTTGAGATAAGTGCCTGGGCCGAGACTATGAACAGAGACGCCACATAGACAACATCTGAGGTCTCATGGGGTCTGGAGCCATGACCACCCGGCCCGCTTATGGTAATGAAAAATTCATCCGATATGGCAGCCCCATAGTCGAAGTTTATACCCACTGTTCCGGCTGGAAGTGTTGAAATAACATGCTGTCCAAGGACAAAGTCAACGCCGTCCATTACCCCCTCCCTGATCATCTGCAATGCCCCGCCAGGAGGCGTCTCTTCAGCAGGCTGAAACATGAGCCGGACGCGGCCCGGAAATGATGGATCCATTGAAAGCTTCCTGGCAACCCCAAGCAGCATTGCAATATGTGCATCATGCCCACACGCATGCATCGCCCCGCTGTTCAGAGATGAAAACTGGTCTCCTGACATTTCCTGCAAGGGTAGTGCATCTATATCTGCCCTCAGGGCTACTGTCCTGGCGCCAGGTTTGCCCTGAATGTCACAGTATATTCCTGTTCCTGCGATTGATACAGGTGTCAGCTCCATCTTTCTGAGCTCTTCAGAAATCATCTTTGATGTCTCAAATTCCTTGAAGCTGAGTTCAGCTCTTTTATGAAACTCCCTGCGAAGTGTAATCACATATTGGTTCAGCTCATCATCTTCATTTGTTCCGGTCAAATTCATTCACCTTCAACAAGCGCTTCTGCATCATGGCCTGCAGCCAGGCGCTTCACGCTTGGCGTTACGGCAACAAGAACGAGGCAGGCGAAAAGTGGAATCAATATAACGTATATTCCAGCAAGATGGTATCCAACGGCGTTCACTGCAACGCCCATGAGAGGCGATCCTATAATGGTGCCAATGTTGAATATCAGAAACATAAACCCAACCGCAGATCCCCTCCATGCATCCTCGACAGAATCCTGTGCGAACGCATTGACATTTCCATACATGCCATATCCTGCACCAAAAAGTACTGTTCCAAGGGCTGCAATAGCAAAAATAGGAGACCTGATAAACAGTACTACAGATGCAACGGCCATTACCACACTGGCAGCCAGAATAACCAGCTTCCTGTTAAATGCGTCTCCGAGTATACCTGCCGGCAAAGTTGCAATCAGAAGTGCAAGGCCGAAGAATGAGAAAACAAACGACGCATTCCCCTCACTGAAGCCATATGCAGTAAGATAAGCTGTAAAATAGCTCTGGAAAGCAAAGAAAGCAATTCCAAAGAAGAAGAATGACAGCGATATCATGATCAGTGATAGGTTGAGAACCTCCAGAATGCCTTTCTTAGGCCTCTGGTACAGCTTATATTTTGATGGAACGAGTGCTATAACAGCTCCAATAAGTGCAGCCCCACTGATCCCTGCTATGATAAAAGGGATATCAAATGTCGTAGCGGTAGAATAAGCAGCATAGATGTATGGGGCGATGAAAAGGCCCAGGCCAAAAGCTATTCCTTCTGAGGCTATGATGGTCTGGCGTCTCTCCGGCCTTATGTCCCCAAGAAACGCTATTATTTCCGGCTGGATCATTCCCGTTCCGAATCCTACAAGGAACCTGTAGATCACAAGCTCATACTGGTTGGAGACAAATCCTGTGAGAGCTGAGAAGAGTGAAATGATCGTGAGCGAAATTATTATTCCGTTTCTGGTGGTAATTTTGTCGAAAATATATCCGCCTATGACGCTGAAAATTGCAATGCCTGCTGCGAATCCTGAACCAGCAATTCCAAGAAGGAATTGATTCACTTTGATGGTCTTAAGGATAAATGTCCCACCGAAGAAAAACAGGTTTGCGTCAAAGCCGACCAGAAACATTCCAAGAGCAATGGGGATAACTACCCTGAGCAATCCCCCAACTGTATGGGCTTCCTTTATGACAGTTTGTTCCGTGTTCACACGACCCACACTAAGTGAACTAATATAAACATTTAGTTCAGATACGGTAGCAGATAATACAGATGAGTCGTGTAAATGAGCGAAACTGTATTATATCTAACATGAGTGCATAATGTAATTAACAAATTTGGCAGAGCGCGAAATTTGGCACATCTATTGCTGGATCAAAGGTAATTTCACTCACAGCAAATGATTTGCACAGTTGATAATTAACCCTCTCAGAGCAGTGTCCATATACTGATTAACAAACATTAGGTCCTGCTGAAAATGCAGTGACAGGGGCGAGTATGAATAGCCATATATCAGAAATCATATGGCATGGGCTGGGCCGGATGATGGCCTATGCACTGAAATTACCGGAATAAGCAGATTTGTTTCACCATTGGCTGATGAATACAGGCCGGAGGTGCGTGAAGCATGGGGTCAAACTTTCCGATTGGCACATACCTCTACAACATGTGATATCTCTACATTTGACTGTGGTATTATTGGTGAAGCCAAATGAACAATAATGGCTCATAGAGGAAAGAGAGGCATTTCTGAATTAATGCCTGTAGACACTGCCACAGCGATTTTTACAAATGGATTTCCACGAATGACGCTTTGAGAAGCATGAATCCCGACATTCTCAAAACGGATAGGGTCTCTGTGTGCAATCAGTTCGGTAATAATTTTAGTGTGGTAACAATACCTTTTCATGGACAGAAAGGAACTTCTGACTTCCCCTGTCAGGGACCTCAGGATAAGTGCCAAGACAACCATAGCAGACCTGATGGAGCAGTTTGGGGAATCTGGTGGATTCACATCTGCAAAACTGCATACAGCCCTGGTTATTTTAAGGAAAATGTTCAGTGATGATAATACGACCTTTCTTTCATTTCCGGCGGATATAATTTCCACAGGTACAAGAGGAATAATAAACGAACTTGTGAAAAAAGGTTTCATTGATGTGATCATAACGACCAACGGAACTCTTGATCATGACATAGCCCGTACATATATGAAATACTATAGCGGAACATTTGATTACAGCGACAGGGAACTGAGGAATCTTGGTATAAACAGGCTGGGAAATGTTTTTGTGCCCGATGAGAGCTACGGTGAGATAATCGAAGCCCAGGTTCAGCCATTCCTGGAACATGCCTATTCCATCAAAAAGGAATGGGGTGGAGCAGAGTTGATCAGGGAATTCGGCCTGAAAATGAATAGCCCAGATTCTATCCTGTACAATGCAGCCATAAACAAAATTCCCGTATATGTTCCCGGTATGACAGACGGTTCTTTCGGCTCGCAACTTTGGTCATTCTACGAACAGCATCACGACTTCAGGATAAATCTACTGCAGGACGAACATGAGCTTTCTGACATAGTCTTTGAGGCTAAGAAGACCGGAGCGCTCATGCTGGGCGGCGGCATTTCAAAGCATCACACAATATGGTGGAATCAGTTCAGAGACGGTCTGGATTATGCGGTATATGTGACAACTGCCCAGGAATATGACGGTTCGCTTTCCGGAGCAAAACTTGAAGAGGCCATTTCATGGAAAAAAGTAAGGGAGGATGCTGAATTCGTAAATGTATACGGCGACATCACTGCACTACTTCCTCTTCTGGTGGGACCCCTGCTTTAGCCAATGCACTGCTAAATAAGCAA
>JAJZAW010000085.1 GCA_021799185.1 Thermoplasmata archaeon | reverse complement strand
ATCCCCAATGTTGCTCTTCCCACTGCCATTTGGGCCACTTATCACAGTGAACCCTTTTCTGAACACTATTCTCTTCCTGACTCCGAACGATTTAAAATTATGAAGCTCTAGAGATTCCAGAAACATATTTCCATCTGTCTGACAGTTGTCATTCAATTAACTTATAATCCTATATAAATATTATTGTTTGATAAAAAGATAAAAAAATGGACAGAAGGAATCCTAGAATCACTGTTTACGCTGAGCGAATCTGGCAGGTTTTTTCTCCAGAAATGCTGAAATTCCGGCCTTCCTGTCGGGGTGATCAAACGATCTTGCAAAGTATTCAGCCTCCATGGAGTACATGTCATCAGGCCTTGACCTGACAAGATGTTTTACAAACTTAAGGGACTGAATGGGTTTAGCCGCAAAATCCACCGCAATTTCCATGGATTTTCCCAGGTAATCTTCTGCTATGTAATTCACAATGCCCATTGACAGGGCTTCCTGTGCGTTGAACCTTAGACCTCTGCCTATAAGATCCATGGCTCTCCCCTCACCTGCAATCTTTGTAAGCCGCTGTGTTCCACCGAAACCGGGAAGAATGCCCAGCGTTATTTCAGGCAGGCCGAAAACGGTTGCAGGATGTGCCACCCTCATATCACATGCCAGCGCAAGTTCAAAGCCTCCGCCAAGCGCAAAGCCATGAATGGCAGCAATTATGGGTCTGGGATATGAGTTGAAAAAGTTCATTATCTCATGACCTTTCATAGCAAAACTGTAGGCTTTAGCTGAATCCATATCCATGAATCCCTTTATATCTGCACCAGCTGAGAACGCCTTGTTGGAACCGGTTATTATTATTATTCTTTCTCCGGAGTTGCTCACTGCATCCTGAATTTCAGAAAGAAGATCTATGGTTATTGGATTCAGAGGATTTTCTCTCTTTATGGTTATGGTCCGTACCTGATCTGTGTCTTCTATTCCTATTTCCCTGTATGCCATATTCATCACCTAATATTTGTAAAAACCCTCGCTTGTTTTTCTTCCAAGCTTTCTGGCATTTACCAGATTCCTGAGGGTGATTGGCGGCTTGAATCTGGGATCGCCATATTCATGGTAAAGCACTTCCATTATGTCCAGAGTTACGTCAAGTCCTATGAAATCTGCCAGCTCCAGCGGCCCCATGGGATGATTCATTCCAAGCTTCATTGTCTTGTCAATGTCGTTCTTTGTGGCTATGCCTTCCTCAAGTGCAAGAATTGCCTCCCTGATCATGGGCATAAGTATCCTGTTTGAAATAAAACCTGGAAAGTCCTGTGAAATTACTGGATCCTTGCCAAGAGCCCTGACTATCTCAAATGTCTTCCTTACAAGGCTTTCCGGAGTCCTCTCTCCTTTCACTATCTCCACAAGCTTCATCACCGGTACGGGATTAAAGAAATGTATCCCGATAAATCTTTCCGGGTAGGTCACAGAACTTGATAGCTGGTTAATTGATATGGAAGATGTGTTGGTGCCTATTATGGCGTCTCTTCTTGCTATCTGGCTTATCTGGGCTAGAAGCGCTTCCTTAGTTTCCACTTTTTCTATGGCGGCTTCCACAAATATATCCGAATCTGAGCCGGCAGAAAGATCCTGGGAAGAAGCAATTCTCTGCATTATGGTGCTAATATCCTCCTTGATCTCACCCTTACGGGCAAGCCTCTCCAGCGATGACCTGATAGTGGAGGTTGCATCTTCAAGTGCCTTTGGATAGATATCGGTCATTATAACACTGTTTCCAGCCTGTGCAAATACCTGCGCTATACCGCGCCCCATGGTGCCGGCTCCAATGACCATGACCTTCATTCAACCATCTCCAGTGAAAGGGAGTGAGCACCACCGCCTCCATGGCAGATTGTCGCCAGCCCATGCTTAAGTTTTCTCTCCTTCAGGGCGTTTATGAGCGTGACTATAATTCTTGATCCGCTGTTTCCTAGCGGATGCCCTATGGCTGTAGCTCCTCCATTGACATTGAATCTGTCCATATCTATATTCAGTTCCTTCCTCACCACAAGTGACGCAACGGAGAACGCCTCATTGTGCTCCACAAGATCAAAATATGATATTTCCTTGCCCAGTTTCCTGAGCAATGCCCTTGTGGCCGGAATTGGCGCTTCGACAAAATCCCTTGGATTCAGCGATGCCTGTGTGAACCCCGTGATCTCAGCTACCGGCTTCAGGCCGTACTCTCTCACTGCGCTTTCCGAAGCAAGGAGAAGGGCAGACGCCCCATCGCTCAGCTGCGATGAATTCCCTGCCGTCAAGACCCCGTTTTTTGCAAATGCTGAATTCAGCGCAGCAAGTGATTCCATTGTAGTTTTTCTGATTCCTTCATCAATTGAAAGTTCAGGCATCTGTATGGTTTCCTTCTGGAATTCGCCCCTATCCCAAGCTTTTTTGGCAAGCTCCTGACTCCTCATGGCAAATTCGTCTGCCTCTTTCCTGGTTATGCCAAATTTCCTGGCAGACTGTTCAGCCGAAAAGCCCATATGCTCGTGATAGAACGCATCAATCAGCCCATCATAGAGCATCGAATCCTCAAACTTGAGCTCACGATTCAAAAGTTGTTTAACTCCCCAGCGTGCATAAGACGGCACCAGCAGGGGAGTTCCGCTCATGCTCTCCATGCCTCCCGCCACAATAATATCCTTCTCACCGAGCATTATCTCCCGTGAGGCAGACTCAACGGCAAGCATCCCGGAAGCACAGACCGTATTAACAGTATATTTTATAACGCCATCCGGCAAACCTGCCAGAGTTGATGCCTGGCCGGCGGGGTTCTGACCAACACCAGCCTCAATCACATTTCCCATGACAACTTCCTGAATCTCACTTGGCTTAAGCCCGGAATCGGCCACAACAGCAGCCACGGCACGCGATCCAAGTTCTGGAGCAGTAACTGTGGCAAGAGATTTCCCAAATTTGCCTATGGGTGTCCTCTTATATGAAATTACATAAACCTTCTCCATATTTATCTATGGAGTATTGGCAGAATAAATAATAGGTTTCCGAAATAGATGTATCAGCTTACTATGGTGCCTTCCTCTATTTCCTTCTTGGTTCTGGTTTCTTTCTTGATAACATATCTGGTAACGTATCCAGCCACCAGGTTGAGTGTCCTCTTTGACACATCATTTGTTGAATTTTTTATGTATGCCCTATTCTGGTTGAAATCCGAGTTAAAAACCCCCGGGTTCTTGTTAACAAGGTCTTCGGCGATTCGTTTTATGTTTGATGGTCTTATGCTTCCCATAGGTTGTATGTGATGGCGCAGGCATATAAAACCATTATGACCACACCAATGTTTCGGCTCCTGCCATGAAGTGCCTTGGCAGAAGTTGCAGGCCATATGTCCTGCCCATTTAAATTTCATTTATGGAGGAACCACAAGAACAGGAATCTGGCTCAGCTTTATAATTTCTGAACTCACTGATCCAAGGAGAACCTTGCTAAGTCCAGATAATTTCCTTGTCCCGGTTATTATCAGGTCAACTCCTCGCTCTACCGCAGCACCTGTCATGGACCTGGCTATCTGTTCTCCTGGAGCATCCAGTTTGAGGAAAGTGGCATTCACATTCTGGTTTTCCAGCAGTTCCTTAGCCGCATTCAGTATGGCTTCGGAAGTGGCGTCATTACGCTCGTACATGGATGGTGGAACGTAGGCGTCGAAATTTGGCCCTGCACCGACGATGAGTGGGGCAACATAGCAGATAATCAATTCATCGGCGATTGGCTTCATTTTGAGCGCAAATGCCAGTGCCTTCTTGGAGGCTTCGGAGTTGTCGAATGCTATTAGTATCTTCACCCATGTCTATAGCATAGTCATGTGAAATATTTTTCGGTGATAACTATTAAGCTATTAATTTATTAAGATCTGAGCCACGAATGCTTTTTGGAAGGCTCATCCATTAACTTCTCTATTAGTTCCTTCTGCGTCTGATTCAGATGTTTTGGAACTGTTACCTTTATTTCCACAAGAACATCACCCGAACCCCTGCCATTCATGTGCTGGAAACCTGCACCCTTGATGCGCAAAACCTCTCCTGGTTGAGTTCCAGCTGGAATTTTCAGGGTCAAATTCTCACGGAAGAGCTTAACTTCACGTTCTGCCCCTAGTGCCGCCTCAGGGAAACTTACTTCCTGCACAATGTAAATATCATCGTTGATCCGTTTCATGTCAGGAGTTTCCTCAATATTAAGTACAACGTACAGATCACCGGTTCTTCCAAAGTGGGACTGACCCTTTCCCTTTATTCTCAGCCTCAACCTATCCGGTGCACCCTTGGGAACAGTGA
Organism: Thermoplasmata archaeon; assembly: GCA_021799185.1. Taxonomy (GTDB): domain Archaea; phylum Thermoplasmatota; class Thermoplasmata; order Thermoplasmatales; family Thermoplasmataceae; genus UBA509. The sequence continues at coordinate 3,039 of JAJZAW010000085.1, read as the reverse complement.
TTTCAAGGTTTTCTGTTACTGCAACCGATCCTGTCCCATGGCAATCCGGACACACAACCGAAGGGACTTTACCTCTGCCGCCACATGTTTTGCACGTAGTAACCGTGACCATCCGGAAAAACCCCTGACCCTGAACTACACGCTGTTGTCCAGTTCCGTTGCAGTCCTTACAGGTAATGAGTTTTCCATCCTTTGAACCTGTGCCATGGCAGGTCTGGCACTCAGCATTGCGCCTGTACTTTATGGTTTTCTTTGCACCGTAGTACACATCTTCCATTGAAATGCGAAGATTGGTCAGCAGATCAAGGTTTTCTCCCCGATCACCCTGATAATCAGAGAAAAAGCTTCCGGAATTCCCAAAGCCGAAATTCCCTCCAAAAATCCTGTTGAATATATCTCCCAGGTCGCTGAAATCATTGAAATGTGAGAAATCCTGCCAGGTGAAGTTGCTTCCACCAGAACCGAATTCCACGTGGCCCGGCTGATCATACATTCTTCTCTTCTGATCATCAGACAGGACCTCGTAGGCCTCACTTATTTCTTTGAACTTCTCCTCGGCCTGGGCTTTATTGTCAGGATTCGCATCAGGGTGGTATTTCTTTGCAAGATTCCTGAATGCTTTCTTTATTTCGTCGGGTGTTGCATCCCTGCTTACGCCCAGTATTTCATAATAATCCTTAGCCATCTATGCCGGCTTCCTCCCTCAGATCATTTTTCCTTAAAGTCGGCATCCACGGTTTTGCCTTCTCCGGCCGATTGACCTGTTTCTGATGTCTGCTCTGTCTGCTGATCCGAACCGGCAGCCCCCGCTGCATCCTGTGGCTGGTACATTTTTGCCCCAATGTCCTGAATCTTCTTGGATAACTTTTCAGAGAGCTCGTCTATCTTAGCAATTTCTTTCTTGGAAATTGCCTCCTTGAACTGTTTTAGGTCTTCCTGTATATCTTTCTTGGCTGCCTCATCTATCTTGTTGCCGGCCTCGTTTATTGTCTTCTCAATTGTATAGCTGAGGGTTTCTGCTGCGTTTATCTTCTCCACTTCTTCCTTCTTCTGCCGATCCTGTTCCGCAAACTCTTCCGCCTGCTTCTTCATTTTTTCGATCTCTTCCTTGGAGAGCTTATTTGTGGCACTTATGGAAATGCTCTGGCTCTTGCCGGAACCCTTATCCACAGCAGAAACGTGCAGTATGCCATTTGCATCGATATCAAAGGTTACCTCTATCTGAGGTATGCCTCTTGGAGCAGGAGGGATTCCCACCAGGTTGAACATTCCAAGTGAAACGTTGTCTCCTGCCATTGGCCTCTCTCCCTGCACTATATGGATTGTAACTGCAGTTTGCATATCCGCAGCAGTGGTGAAAACCTGGGACTTTTTAGTGGGTATTGTAGTGTTGGCAGGGATTATGGGAGTTGTTACACCGCCCAGTGTTTCTATTCCCAGAGTAAGTGGGGTAACATCCAGCAGGACTATATCCTTTATTTCGCCCGCAAGAACTGCTCCCTGAATGGATGCCCCTATGGCAACACACTCCATTGGGTCTACTCCTCCTTCAGCCTTTCGCCCGAAATAATCTTCAACGAACTTCTTTACCATGGGTATCCTTGTTGGACCACCCACAAGAATGATCTTTGTCACATCTGACTTGTTAAGTTTTCCTCCCTCAAGGGCTTTGTCCAGTGGAGCTTTGCAGCGGTTTACTATGGGCTCAATGAGTTCCTCGAATTTCGCCCTTGACAGGGTATAATTAAGGTGTTTCGGCCCATCCTGCGTGGCGGTTATATACGGCAGGTTTATGTCCGTGCTCATTGTGGACGAAAGCTCAATCTTTGCCTTTTCTGCTGCGTCCTTCAGCCTTATGTAGGCATTCTTGTCCTTGGACAGGTCAACGCCTTCCCTGCTCTTGAAGTCGTCAACGAGGAACTTGATGATGGCTTCATCCATGTCAGTTCCGCCAAGATTGGTGTCCCCGGAAGTTGATACAACCTCAAATACCCCTTCTCCAAAATCCATTATGGTGACATCCAGGGTACCTCCCCCAAGATCGAAAACAAGAATTTTCTGCGACTGGTTAAGTTTATCAATTCCATAAGCCAAAGAAGCAGCCGTCGGCTCGTTTATAATGCGTTTTACATCTAGGCCAGCAATCAAGCCGGCATCCTTAGTTGCCTGTCTCTGATTATCATTGAAATAAGCAGGGACTGTAATTACGGCCTCTTTTATCTCCTCGCCCAGGAAGGCTTCAGCATCCCTTTTGATCTTTTGCAGTATGAATGCAGAGACCTGCTGTGGAGTATATTCCTTCCCCATGACCTTGAATTTGTAGTCTGATCCCATTTTTCTCTTTGCCGCATATATTGTTCCTTCCGGATTCAATAAAGCCTGCCTCTTGGCTGGCTCGCCAACAAGCAGCTGTCCGTCCTTCGTAAATGCAACATAGCTTGGAAATGATTTCCCACCTATGGAAACGCCTTCTGCGCTTGGGATTATTGTAGGTTTTCCTGATATTACTACCGCTGCTGCAGAGTTACTTGTTCCAAGATCGATTCCTATTATTTTTGACATTATTCATCACCTTTTTCCGACTATCACTTTTGAAGTCCGTATTACTTCATTGTTTAATTTATACCCTCTCTGAACCTCTTCAAGGACCACGCCATCCTCTTCAGAAGGCGAGACTGCAATTGCCTCATGCATAAATGGATCAAATTTTTTGCCCTTGCTCTGAATTTCTGAAAATCCATAGGATGAAAGTATCTTGATCAGCTGGTCCCTCACAGGCTTTATCTGTGCGCTGTCCTTTGAATTCAGCATAGCTGCGTCCATTGTATCCAGAATGGGAAGAATACTCTTAATGATATCCTTGCCCGCGTTTTTCTTAATCTGATCCACTTCACGGTCTCTTGCCCGAGCATAGTTTTCCATTTCTGCCCGCTGTCGCACGTAGAGGTCCCTGTACTGGTCAAGCTGCTGAGAAAGATCAAGAAGCCTGGTGGCCATCTGAGCCATGTTGACGTGATCTCTTGCAAGGGCACGTTGCCT
>JAJZAW010000003.1:12999-34683 GCA_021799185.1 Thermoplasmata archaeon | reverse complement strand
TGGAGATGGAACGTGAAAGTAAATTACAGGTAAATATCTCGGTGTCGATACCTACTGCGACATTGTCAAGCGTAATACAATGTCGTGATTGATTTACAGCAGTTAGGAATATAAAAATGTAGCTCTCTCAGATGGAATCGCTGAATAGTTCAATGCTTCGATTCTGAAGGGTGCTTTTCCCTACGTTTATGGAAAGATACAGTCCTATGCACTGATCGGTTTCTTAGGTCCGATGCCAATGAAACATATATGGAACCGTTACGAAAAAACTTACCTTTCCCGCATTTCCTAGTATCGGGGGAGTTTGCACCATATCAGGTGCACACTCAGCATTCCCTGCAGAGAGCGTTATCAAGACCATTTAGGAATAGCCCTGTTGGCGTTAATGCATCCTTCTGGATTCCATGGCCTATTATACCAGTTAATGAAACACAGACTGATCAGGAATAGTCGACAACAACCTTGAGATATAGATACCGCAGGTTGATCTATTGATGATGTTCTCATGTTTGAGGAAAAATCACACACTTATCAGCGTGATTCAACGGGGCATAGGTTATGCCTCTGCAATGGAAGCTTAGGGTTGGCAGATATGAAAAGGTAAGTGATCCTAGTCGATGATGGTATCTGTTCCTAGAAAAATGTGAGAAAGGTGAAAGTAAGGCACATGATCTCTTTCATTCCACTGAATAATAATTCCTTACTGATATTGAAGAAGCAAACTTCTCCTATGCATTTTACCATATGGAAAGCCTGTGAAATACTAGAAAAGTGTGAATCATGCCACATGCGCCAGAGGATTCATTGCTCAGAATGGATGATGATAAGGATTTTCCGAATCGAAAGCAAGATTGAAAAAACAAAGCAAGAAACGCTTCATCAGTGTTTCACATTATTTAGGCAAGTTCTACATGCTTTTTCATCTCATTGATACATCATAATCATTACCGTCTTTACAATGTGACATAACGTCTTGTTTGCATTTAATTTCTATGGAAAGGGCCTTTGACCGCTCGTTTATATCCACAGGGTGTGTGTACTGCCGTAATATATGCGCCTGAATCTTCTTTAACTTCACATGCATCAACGTGTCCTAAAAATAATAGGCAGAAACTTCAGCATCTAGGATATCCTTCTGATGCTTTTGAGGATTAAGATCCACATAACAATATTTGTTAAAATCTTGAGTTGAATACAATAGAAGGCAAAAGAGCTCTTATTCTCACCGGAGATTGATCTGGAAATATCACTCAAAAATGAGGGGTTAAGAATCAACCTTATAATTTTCAAACATAAAGCAAATTGATTAATGCAGGTATTCTAGTAGTATGGGTATGGATTAAAATGCCGTTGAAATCAGTTAATTTTTAAAACAAGATGAGAACAATTCTCATTATTTAGCCTTACTTGAAGTATTAATCTGGAAGAAAAATCAAAGTGAGATATTATGTGAATATGCCCCTTGGATGGGGCCATAATAGGCGATCAACCTATATGGAGAATTACCTGGAATTGAATAGGCAGAATATAAAGGGATAATGATTACTTCAGCTGGGCAACCGGATTGCAGAGTTATGTTTTGTGCTGGCCTCCACAGGTTCGTATTCACATTTGTTATTTCTCCAGGAATTACAAATCTGAATAGTACGGGAGTCTGGTTAATAATCCCTCCATTATATGTAATGTTAACAACAGCTTCTTCAGCAAACCCAGTGCTATTATATTTTAAAAATTCTAAACTGGTTATATCGAAATGTCCTGTGTTCTGAGAACTCCCTTGCTGGTAGCCCACGATCATCGCCACAGCTATCAAAATAACAAAAAATGTTGCGAAAATCCTTACTTGCTTTCTATTTTTCTTGCCCTTGACTAATCTAGAGACAAACAGATGGCGATCTTCAATGCGTTCGTGTCTCTTATTTATCAAATCAACTGCGGGTAAGATTGAAATAATGAGCCAGTACTCTAAGTACTGAATAAATAACCTGTAGTTGAAAAAGAATATTAGTATTGGAAATGCAAAAAAGGCATATTTTAGCTTATCGAAGAAAATAACATAGACTGCCACCAGAGTTAAAAATGTCACGATAATTGCTATTGTGAAGTACAGCCTAGGAACATCGATGAAGTCAAGGAAGGACAACTGCGATACGCCCATACCAACGCCAATCAATGGTGAAAATTCATCCTGCAGCATATTGTGAATAAAAAAGTGCAGATCAGTTAGCATAAAATATCCATTTATTAAAAGGAAAACAAGGACTGCTGTTATTATCCAGATCAGGGCTTTTTTAAATCCTTGAGTGCGAAATATATAATACAAAAGAAATGGAAATATTATAGCAGGAAATTGCTTGACTGAAAGCGACAATCCAAATAATGCCCCTGAAGTCTTAATTCTCGATAAGAAAAAATATGATGCCATGAGCAAAGACGCCCATACTATATTTAAGTCGCCAAACTCAACTTGCGGGGCGTACAGTATAAATGAGAGGAAAGGGACCAGTATAAATATCGAAAGAGCCCATTCTTTCAGAGCCCACGCCCTGTACCATACTAGGATAATTGGAACTATAAAGAATGGTAACATAACAATCGTCGGTTTAAGGTTTAAAATTACGGCTGGGAGAAAAGTTATGAAAGACAGGGCCGGATAAGATAATGTACTTACATATCCTCCATTTGTTAGGGGAGTATCATAATAGTACGGAAAGTGGTAAAAAGGGAAAGCTTGAAGTGTAAGAGTTGGGTTGTAGGGGTCCATTCCCTTCAAGAAAAGGTGACCGGCATACAAATTTAGAACAGTTTCATCCGTAGGTAGTCTTGGGCCAGCTAGAAAGAAAGTATAAGTTAGGATCATCATGCTTGCTGAAAAACTTATGAAAAAAATTGCAGATACCTGCTTGAAATTGTGTCTTCTATCAGATAAAAGAAATACGGATAATGTCGCCGCAATCGGTACTGCAAATATGATGTAAAATATTGAGTTCGGAAGGTACGGGGCCGCATCTGACATGGAATGGAGATTTACAAAACTTATGGAAAATAGCACCATGATAGACGATACTACCATGAGCACGTACCCCGTTTTAATGCATATTGGATTAGAATCCATTAGACTTGCTATTAGAAAATAAAACGAGAGAATGATATCTGTCCATTCCATTATCCATGCCGATATACTGAGATACCCCCCAGTGTTCCATGCCGTGGAAGCGCCAGTCAAAAGAAGACCGGCCATCACCAAATACGCGACTCTAAACGAGTCCTGTGTTTCAAGTCTCATATTTTCAATGCCTCTTGAATGCTACGTGAGCCGGACGCATCTTTGAACAATACAAGGAATATTGATATACACTTGATCCAACTAAAAAAGAGAATGAATTACTGTATTCAGCTTCAGCGGTAATACTTAAACCTATGAGATGCCACCACTTTAAACGTTTACAAATCGGCTTCATAATTCAAATTTCTCCTTTAATTAAACTGATATCTTATTGCTATTACTATTACGGTGAGGATGCTGTCTCATATAAAGGAACACTAAATATTGTTTCCGGTGGTTAAGATACGGATTAGATAGATAACTATGTTTGAGAAAATAATGGTCCTTTTCACGGGGCTCATTTTCACTCATAACTTATTATGGACAGAAACTTGCCTAGAATCTTTCATAAAAAATTCACGATACAGCGCATCCATACTAACCCTAATTAAAGTGAATGAATACTACCGGAAAATTACTCGATTTTTTAATCTGCTGACACGGGAGCTTTTAGCAGTTGATAATAAACATATTTATATTTTATCCTGATGCGTTACGCGGTTGATATGCCGTTTGAAATATCAAAATTAAGATTTGGCGATGAGCTTATTAAGCGTGGATTTGCCAAGATGACAAAGGGTGGCGTCATCATGGACGTTACAACCGCTGAACAGGCTAAAATTGCCGAAGAGGCAGGCGCTGTGGCAGTTATGGCACTGGAGCGTGTACCTGCAGATATTCGCGCTGCCGGTGGCGTTGCTAGGATGGCAGATCCAGAGAAGATCAAAGAAATACTTCATGCAGTTTCAATTCCTGTCATGGCAAAGGTCAGAATTGGCCACTTATCGGAAGGTTATGTACTGGAGGCACTTGGAGTAGACATGCTGGATGAAAGCGAGGTTTTGACTCCAGCAGATCCCTTTTTCCATCTCAATAAGAGGGAATACAAAGTGCCTGTAGTTTGCGGCGCCAGAATATTGCCTGAAGCCGTCCGTAGGATATTTGAAGGTGCAGCAATGATAAGAACCAAGGGTGAGGCCGGTACAGGAAATATCGTGGAAGCAGTAAGGCACATTAGAATGGTTTCGGATGGCATTAGATCACTAAGAGAACTTGGCCAGGATGACCTTGTTAAGGCTGCGCATCACATTTCTCTTTCGTATGTAAAACTGAGACGCAACGTTTCAGAAGATCTTTTTGGAAATGAAGATTATTTGGGAGGATTCGAAGCATACTACGGGATGCCTGTTGAAAAGATTGAAGCTGAAATTCTGAAAATTTTAAAGGAGATTAGGACCATGAAGCGCCTCCCTGTTGTTAATTTTGCTGCCGGTGGCGTTGCTACTCCTGCAGACGGTGCACTTATGATGAAACTTGGCTCAGATGGCGTATTTGTCGGTAGTGGAATATTCAAGTCAAAGGATCCGGAAAAGATGGCCAGGGCAGTCGTAGAGGCCGTGGAGAATTACGAGGATTACAAGCTCATAGGTGATGTTTCATCAGGTCTTAGCAGCATGTCCGGACTCGACATAGAAAAGATGCCGGAAGAAAATAAAATTCAGGGAAGAGGCTGGTAATCCATTTTCTCCCTCATAAATACCGTCGAGATACTCATCTTCCTGGCAATTTTATTTGCCCTTTCCAGATTATTGGACATATTCGATCTCAAGGGTAGCGTTGCTGCACTTGTGGTTGGATTAGCTGTTTCTTTTCTCGGCTCCATAAGGTGGCTGATCTTGCTCCTTATCTTTGCCGTTTTCTCTCACCTTGCAACCAAGGCATTTTTCGATCTTAAACAGAAAAATAAGCTTCAGGAAGGCGAAAAGGGCGAAAGAAGGACTTCTAATGTATTTTATGCGGGCATCACGGGCCTCGTCATAGCCTTACTGAATGTCACCACCATAATAGCTAGATATCCTTACTTTCATTATTTCGAATTATTTGCAATATCTTTGTCCGTTATAAGTGCAGACACTTTTGCTTCAGAGATCGGCGTAATAGACAAAAAGGTCTACATGATAACAAACTTGAAGAGAACTACTCCGGGTATTAACGGCGGCGTTTCAGCTGTTGGCCAGCTTGCAGCTTTACTTGGCGCCTCAATTGTGGGAGTTTCATATGGACTTCTGTCTGTCGGCGGATTCAACATCCTGCGTGTTATCTTGGTTATTTTGCTTGGTTTTATTGGCTGCCAGATTGACAGTTATCTTGGCGCACTTTTCGAGAACAGGGGAAAACTATCCAAAGGAGAGGTAAATTTTATTGCCTCTTTCTCTGGAGTAATACTTGGTGTAATATTTCTATATCTGATCTGATTCTTCGACATTTTACTGCTTTCTCAGGCGTTGTGATTTAGGCGAATGCTGCTGGTGTGATCGAGATATCCCAATGGGAATTAATAGAGCAATTAGCGACTGTTGTTGCCGCATCTATACTTTTTCCCAATAGGCATGTTGAGATGAGTTGATTGCCTTTTTCCCTTCCGAATAGAAGCGATAATGCCAAACTCCAGTGTTAAGTACACATAACTGAATGATAATAAATGTAGATTGGTACTTTAAAAAACTAAAAAATGGTTAATAGTCCTTTGTAACTATTATGGACCCAACTACACCGTACTGCCCTGATGCTGCTGTGAAACTGGCGATTACGGGTTCGCCGGTCTTCATAAGGGCCAATGCGGTTGAATTTAACTCAGCCGTGAAAGATATTGTAGCTATACCGCCCTTCAGTGAAGTATTCACATATGTGTTGTTGAAAAGTACATAAGTGGAATTCAGATAGGCAGCAGTTGTAGCATTAGCAGTCGCATTGCTTGGATTTTCCCCCTGTTTAATAAGAGCCGCATATGTGGAATTATAAGTTGAATTAAACTCAGTCATATTGATTAGCACCGGAGGTATAATTGTTGCATTAACCGCCCCTGTTGCTACTGGAGCTTTAACTGAAATATTAAAACTGATGGAACTAACTGGACTTGAGAGATTCACATAATACGTTGAATTAGATTGGATAAAATCACCCTTCACATCCGATGACATTGATGTTACCGTAAGTGCGGATATTTTAGATGGAAGAACGTGAGATGTCCCGAAAGCTCCCCCAATTACTATGATTACTAGAACAAGAAAACCTATCCATCCCTTTATATTTCCATTCATCAGTTACTCCCTCCCTTCTTTAAGGAGTCAGATTCATTATTTCCTGCACAGATATTCTGAAGGTACGCCAGATGTTCCATATTTAATGCCTCTATTAAATTACGCATTGCAATCCTCCTTTTCAACACCATGAGACCTCCCCGTGCCTTGCCTATGCCGTTCTTAGAACCCTCAAGAAAAGTATCCCGAGCAATGATCATATCGCAATTCGATCCTTCTTTGGCATCGACCCTTGCAAGTTCATGAAATCTTGAGCTTGTAATAGACCCTCCAAGGATAAACGAGTATTCCTTGTAAAATCCCAGTCTGCTTCCATCAGAGGCAAAAATTCTATCACACAGGAGTGCCAGTTCATATCCGAAGTCGAAAGCATCACCATTAACAAGAGCAAATGTTGGTTTCTCAACCGATGCCAGGGTTGAGGCAAGAGCTCTTGCTTGCTCCAGGTATGATTTGTGATTTCTGATGTCTGTGAGTCCCTTGCAGAAGACGAAATTCTGTCCTGTGATTGCAATGGCCTTAACATCGTCATCTATTGCAGCTTTACCGATAGCCATCATCAATTCGCCCAGCACAGATGGGGATATCTTTCCTGATGAGTCGGTCCTGAGCACTATTACGCCGATTTCTTCCTCCCTCCAGAAGGAAACGTAATCAAATCCCTTTACTGTAATATTACTCATAATAAAACGCTGCCCTGTAAATTCTCATTATTGTGCCCGCGATTATCAGGATGAATGCCAGTCCAATGCCGAATTCACCATTACTTATTGCCCCAACCGGATTAAGGCCGAATATTAGGTAAATAATCACGATGGCAGCAATTGCTAGAAGTGCAGAAAGAACAACTGCCGTGTTTTTGTTCATCCTATAGGCATTCTTTTCCTGTTTTTTCTTCACGGCTTCGTACTGATTTGATAATCTTGCAGATTTGGCTGTTCCAACTGCTCCAAACACCATTACGCCTCCGGTAAAGAAAGTCGCAACTAGGTTAAGAAGGCTTGTATGCGCCAGAGTTGCAGTAAAGTTTTGCCCGAAAACATACGCCCCAAACATCATTACAAACAAAAACAACAGGAACGATGTAAGCACTTTGGTACCGGTGATCTTGAACTTCCCCTTTTTATACTGACGGGATAGAAAAGTCATGCCCCCAACAACGACAACAAAAGGAGGTACCAGGACTGCAAATACCTCATAATTAGGTATCTGTACACCCGGAGATAACGCACCCCACGCTGAAAGGATGGCCATGTATATTATGCCAAGTATGCCGAATGATGTTACAAGTGGCCTTGACAGAGGGTGCAGATCATCTGAAGTATCAATGAATGGGAGGAGAAGGAAATAGAGCAGTGGTATTACCCCTATTACTGCTGTAGCAGCAAGAGCTGATAGATTCCCAGCAGCAGCAAATATGTCAAAATCTACTGCTTTGTAAACAAAGAGTAGGAACCATGGAGGATAAGCAGGTACATAAGCCGCATTCGGAGAACTGGGGGAAACCTGAGGGAAAGGTGAAAACAGGGCCGGAAAAGTAGAGGCAGGGCCAGGGCTAACGGGAGCCAGAAGTGACAGTATTGATGGGATCAATATGATAAAGCCAAAGGCAAACATGGCAAGCTGCGTCATGAATGAAAAATTGTAAGGATACCATTCCCTGTGTTTTTCCTCGTTCTTGTCCATTGCGGGTGCCTTGTGGTTAGTTTCCCTGTGGGAAGGCATTATTCCATTTGCCTCGGCAAGCCAGAAGTGAGCCCCGAATACTATGCCTATCAATGCTACAAGTATGATATGCCAGGCAAGCATATGACTGAATAAGCTTGTGCTGGTACCGTTACCAAAGAAAATAGATTCCAGATAGTTGCCTAAAAAGGGTGTGGCTTTTGCGATTCCCCGTCCCACATCTGTTGCATCTGATGAAAGAACATCTCCAGTCATTGAATAACCGAAGAACCCAACTCCTATGGTTAAGGCAAGGAGTAGAACACCCAGAACCCACTGCAGCTGTCTCGGTTTTTTGTATGACCCAAAAAAGTAATTTCTGAACAGGTGAACATATATGAGGAATATCATTGCATATGCCCCGTAAAGATGCGTTGTCAGAATCAATGAACCATACGGCACACTGGTAATTATTGCTTCAGTACTGTTGTAAGCGTCGCTAGGAACATAATAAAGGAGGAGAAGAAGCCCGGTGATCACCTGATATACGAAAGCCATGGTTATCAAAGCGCCGGTCCAGTACCATATTCCACCTCTCTTCCTCATATAGTCTGGTACCTTCTTCAATGGCAGGTCATTGATATGCATCGGGTCTTCGCCGAGCACCTCACCTTTCTGTGGCAATTTGAATAGCTTAGGTTTTTCATCAAACAATTTTCTGCACCACCGATATTTTCTATGATACCACGGATATCTTGTTTACTGGCGTAGTCGTGGTTCCACTTGGGAATGCCGTTCCTCCTGACAGATCGTTGGGTTTCCCATATATGGTAGGCCCAACCATGCTTTTCACCCTATACGTGTCGGATGTTGATTCATATTCGAGAATTGTGTTTGGAAGCGGATGAGCAGTAGGTCCCGTAACAACAGCAAATCCATTGTATGGATCGTATGTGCTACCGTGACAGTTACAGTGCACATATCCTGTTAGCATACCGTTCTGTGCATTTTTCTGGTCAGAGACCAGGGTAGGATGCCCAGGTATTGGGGTTCCAGGTGTATAGTAATGTATAATTGGAGGAATACAGCCTAGGTGTTGACATATGGCACTGGAACTGATCACGGAACCGTATGGCCCAACACCCGCAGCTGATGTGAAAACGCGTCCTGTCGCAGGCACAACTACGGGCTTTGATACAACTTTAACATCATTGTTATTTTGGTCACCAAGCCGTATCAGGAAATTTGGATCGTTTTGAAGTGGATAATAATAAACGTATGCCTTAGTGCTGTTAACCGTGATATCAGAGGTGTGAATTGGTAACCCCGTATCGGAATCTACCAGCACCAGGGTAGGAAATGCAGTGAGACCGGTCGTTGGTGGGATTATGTTTGAAACAAGTCCTTTCACCACACCGGCTACTGCCGCACCTGCAGAAATAACAATCATTGCCTTGAGGAAGTTCCGCTTTCCGTTATCAATTCTTTCCTCATCCATTAGTGGTTGATACAATCAACATATAAGTTTTTTTCATTGAATAGTGTGTACAAAGCTTAAAGAATAGTGAATAATTTCCGCAGGTATTAAGAAATCAGGATATCCGGATACCTTAAATACAAGAAAACGATTACTGGATATGGTTACTAAAGAGAAAGAAGAAACAGAAGATAAGAGGGATATTTCCATAAAGGGCGTTAGCAGGGATATCTATAGGAGAGTTCTTAACCTTGCCCGGGACACTGGTAAAACGCTTGGCGAGGTAACAAACGATGCCTATAAGACATTTCTTGCAACAGCGTCGGGTGCGAGACAGATATCAAAGAATTTTGTGGAAGGCGCAACACAGAATATGCCCAAATATATTGAGAATATAAAAAATCTGTCTGTGGATAAAAACGATCTTGTGGAAATAGGACATAAGGTTGCATTCAGCAATATAGAAACTCTAGAGCTTGCAGGGGTGGACAACGAAACATTTGACAGATATGTTGATTCCATAACCAATGTCAAAACTCTTAAAATAGACAAACGCCTGAGCAAGGCTAAAGTTATCGTTAAATGCAGTTTTGTCGATAATATTACATTTACACAATAATTTTTCTTATTTATTCACTCAGTGGTTAGATAACCTCTGGGTGCACAACATTTAAAATAAGCTGGTGACCTTACGGGATAGGGCTCGTAGTCTAGTGGTTATGATACCGCCCTTACAAGGCGGTGGTCACCGGTTCAAATCCGGTCGAGCCCATACCATATACGGTTTATTTTTGTGTGATAATACGTGAATTAGCGAATTGGCAATGAATTAATCGGTATCTGTTTAGGATTGATTTGTTTATTCCTTTAAATACTAAGTGGCTTGTTTTCTTAGGCTTTTTTGATATATTAATGATTGGATAAAAATGATTAGTTCTTTCGGTTGTCAAGGAGGAAAATGTCTAAAAAGATGAAGGAGGCAATGACTGCAGAGAGGATGATCAGGCCCAATGATAGAAAGTGAAAAAATTTCTCGTAATAAGGTTCAACGAAATGTGGAATAGGTTCTGTAGCGTTGAAATAGGCTATCGAGAAGACAAAGACAACCATAACGATAAGGAGTTTAACGGCGTCTATTGTATTCGTTTGCAGTCTCATTTTTTCCGGCAAAATCCCCTAACATATGTGCCGTCGTCTTTTCTGAACGGTTCTACCCATTCGTAGCCCATCAGCTCACACTCTTCTTTATTCGTTTTGTTCACCCCCGTTGAATTCTTTCCATAGTTTGTTGAATGTCAGAGATATTTCATACCAGTTTGTGTCTGGATTCCAATCCTTTCTTTCGCCAAATATGGATAGGAATTCTTGTTCGCTCACTCTTTCCTTCACAAATTGCTGAAATTCCTCACTCTTGTTCACTTTCACCATCCCCCTTAAAATGCCTAAGGTTCTTTAGCGAATTAATGTTTTTTCCTCTCGTGTCTTCTTTTTTTTCTACGCCTTTTTGTAGCTCTTTCAGCTGGTCAAAATTATGCTCACGCCGTATTTTTTCGTAGTCCTCGATAAGTGCTGGCCGCGGAACCGGAAAGAATACTGTCCTGATTAGCTTTCCATTGTGTATGAGATCGGCGTAAGTGACCTCTTTACCGTCATCGGACAACTTCGGCACCATGACCTTGAACGAGCCTTGTTTTGTGTTTTCCTCGTGATAAAAGATAAGATCGACCATAAGGCGTATTTGCTTGTCAAGGAAATTGACGTTAGGTAAAGTGAATATGGTGCAGTATTTGAGATAGCGTATGGATTGAACTACTTTACTTAGCGTTTTGGATGTTGTTGTTAAGGCGTCTCGCGAACCTGCGGATATGCCCGCTTCGTCAAGAATAATGACCTCTCCCGGAGTTCCTCTCAGGACATGGTCGATGAATTCTGAGACGTCGAATACAAGTCCTTGTAGATCGTAGCCTACTTTCAAGGATGGTGTTAAATAATCGGCTATTGAAATTGAAGCCCATGATTTCCCCCCTCCTACCTGACCGGTGAATAGGATCACAAGGTTTCGATTTTCTTCAAATCGCTTTTTGAATATTTCATAAACGAGTTTCCGTCCGTCGACATTGTAGAACTCATCATACACTCGATATTCCGGAGCTTCTGGTCTTTCATCGATCCTTGACGGACCTAAGTCATAGAGCAGATTTTCGAGTAGAATTTTCCTTTCAAGTGCTTCATTCCCGGTCATTTGCCATGAACGATTATCGACGCTTGAACCGTATTTCAAGTCAAGCTCATGGCTTTTTTTCAGGTATTCAGCCAGCATCTCCTTGTCGATCCTTGACTGTGTCATTACCATCGTATGAAGCGTATACATCGCCGAATAATTCATTTTTAGACGGCCATAACCGGCGTTCTGCATAAACTCGTTTTGCATATCACGATACTTTTCGCCCAAAACGCCTGCAATGGCAAATCGATGAAGGTTGGCTTCTTTGGTGACATCGGCGTTTTCCGTTTCCACGAGAATTGGAGGAATATAATGCATTTAAAGGTTTGGTCAGGTTCATCGAGAATTCTCGAAAATGCCTCGAAAATTTATCGAAAAAATCCTGTATTTTCCGTGATTATGTCGAATAAAGGAATTAAAATCGTAATATATATTGCGCACGCATGCAAACGGTGACATGGTGAGGATTTGGATCCCGTTTTTTGATCCCGTGATCCCGGATTGAGATCAGGTTCTATTGTCCTTTGGCTTTGCCCGTAGCCTTTTTATCAGCATTCTTAACCGTTTATCCCGATCCCGGATCCCATCCCGGTTCAAATTAAATGTCCAGTTCTTTCCATGATTCTTTGCATAAGTAAGCCAGTTGAGTGCCTTTAATTCCTGCGGTGTTATTCGCATTTCGCCGGCCAGTATTTCTAATTCCGGTATGTCGTCGATCGTAAGGACTTCGAGTTCTGGTTCAGTATGGATTTCTGGCTTTATTGTTTCGATCCGGATTAATGGCGTCGTTTTACCGGTTATATCCTCAAAATGTGCCATGCCGTGAAGTTCGTATACGATCTCTTTAGGTTTCTTTTCAAATTTTAGGAAATTCAATAGGCCACGGCTTGTATTGAAGGACCGCTTGTTAAACGCCCATAACATCGCTTGTGTTAGCTCCTTCTTTCCGTTATCGTCCGGTGAACGATCAAAGGTCTTACGAATGTATTTCATCAGATAATTTACTGGACTGTTGATATTTTGCCCACTTTTTGTCGAATTTACGAAAACTGAGCCCCTATGCCAAAAATGCTTCAGGTTTTTTGAGTGGGGATTATCGTTTTGCCAATCGTGCTTATTTCCGGCGTAATAGAGCCAGTCCAGGCCCAGGAATAGCGCATGAATATGAGGATATCCATTCCCCTGCGCTTCGAGGACATAGATATAGTGAAAGAAGTCATGTGTTTTTAGTTTGGCACGTAGTTCTTTGCGTTTTTCTCTTGATAGTGGATAACCACGCTTTCTCTCGTAGTTTTTGATTAGATCATTTGTTAATTCTATAACAAGACGCGTTATGAACTTGTGCCAGTCCTGCGCTATGGTCTCCCACGATTCTCGAAGGCTTTTCGTGTGGTCGACGGTCAAAGTCAAAAATACCCCTTTGCCACGGTAGTTTTTCAGCGCTTCGGACAAGTTTTCGATGTTTCGATTTGTTTCAAAGCGGTTCAGTGCATGCCATGTTTTTTCCCGGAGTTCGCCCTTTTCGGTGTAGCCGTGAGCGTGTAAATTTTTTGGACTGGACCAATAGGATCTACGCCACTCTCTGAACTTCTTGAGGACGTTGTTTATGTCGTCAAAGTCTTCTATTGTTTTGCGTTCTTTGAGGAGTCCTCTGGCTCGTTTGGATTGATTCCGGTTTCTAACTATATCCTCCGCTTTTGTGTAGGATTTTAGGACTGTAAAGTCGTCACCGATTTCTTTAAAATAATTTGCAATTATGCTACGGTGGTAAATACAACTCTGAACTTCTTTTTCCGGACTTAATCGAAAATCTAAAAGTTTATATCCATCTATCGATTTTAACATTGCTTTAACCGAGCGTGTTTATGAGCCGGCTCGCCAAAGCCGGCTCATTTTTTTCCTTAGTGATTGGCCTCCACTTGTTTCTTTGACAAATTCCAGAGCAGTCCGAAGTTTGCGATAAATTGATCATCGGAGATTTGGTCAGGCATTGAATCAAGAACCGCTCTAAGTGCGCCCTTGACAGGCATCGTCTTCAATGGAGTTATGTCGATCATTGTTCTTTCCTCACTTTCAAAATAACTTCGTCGAAGCCTTCTTCAATCTCCACAATGCTGTTTTGATCAAGTTTCAACCGTTCAACGATGTAGAACGGAATTGAAACGTAGGATGTCGTGCCGTTTTTAATCAAATGCCTTGATAGTCTTCTTGCCATGTTTACAACATTTTTGAGATGTTATTTTGTGTAACCTAACCGTATATCGGTAACCTTTATAGAAATAAGGAAATAATATTGAAATGATGTTAAAATTTAAATAATTCTTTAATCTCATTTGAGTATTGCACTATCAGAAGCATTCTGTAAGATTCCGGCCTTTGTTAGTAGATCAAAAAAACGGCACAACAGAGGAGAAGCTTCTCTATGCTTTACTAAGATATACGGCTATTGACATTGTATCTTTAGCCGATGAGTGCGATCTGCATTCGAAACAAAGGCTACGCACCACAAGAAGGATCATTGAAAAACTTAGAAGGAAAGGAATTAAAATTCAAGATTTCACGTGGAGAGACGTGACGTATTACTATCTTCATGGAGAAGATTACGGAAAATTCTTTGTGGAATCAGTTCAGAGAAAAATGCGTCAAATCGAATACGCAATCAATGATATCAAAAAAATAGATATGCGTTTTGGCATCGAACGAGCTATAACAAAAGGACACTAAGGTAATCGAATTATGGCTTTCTGTGTGCCTAACATGGCCATGAACTCGAAATCATTGTTGATATAGGCTTCGAGCATGGATATCGGAATTATCTTTTGACGTGAACCGTTTGTTTTCCTTGATAATTCCTGTTTGTCCTTCATAATTTGCATTTCGATGTCTGAAGGCTTGAGCAGTGCTCCAGATAGCTTTTGCCTTACGATTTCTTGAATTTCCTGATCGGTTTTCTCGATAAGCTTCAGGCTTTCGATTTCCTCTTTTGAAAATCCTATCATTGTTAAAAGTTGTATTCTGAATTTGTTGTCCAGTGCTTTCTGTTGTTCGTCAAATTTCAGCTTCAATTCCTCTTCGCTCAAGCCTTTCCTTTCAGTTTCAAGGAATTTAAGCGATTTCTCATAGCCGGTTCTCATGCTCTCGATCATGTCCTCAGGTAGCCGTCCTTTATTCACGGTGTAGCGATGGTCGATGTCTCCAGTGTGGCCCATGAAAAAAACTCTGTAATCTCTCGTTATGAGCCTTTCATCCTGAGCCATCAGCAATCGGCTATCGAAGTATGCTCTCAAAACATAAGGTCGAAAAGTGAAACCTGCATTTCTTATGGCATTCCTCATTAAATCGCCGATGTTTATAGCAGTAATGTGCTGTTTTATCCTGAATCCTAACTTCGCCGCCGTGATTATTGCAGATTGCGAAGTTAGTGTCTCACCTGACCTTATTCTCTCTATCAAGTAATTTTCCAGATAGGAAATTCCTTCGTGGCCAATAAATGTGAAATAGCTCTTTCCGTTCTTTGACAATTCTTTCCGGACCTTGACAAGTGCAGGTATCCTTGAAAAACTGACTTTATCGCCGTCTATGCTTAAGCCTTCGATATCGCCTATTTTCAGTCCGTCATTGCCTTTATAATCGCCTAAGACGCCTATTCTCACGCCGGAGAAGGCGACGATTGCACATGCGGTTCGCTCTCGTGAATCGCCGGCATTGAATATCTTCTTTAATTCCTCAATAGATGGTATTTTCTCATCCGCCAGTGTCGGAGTATCTTCAACGCCGTTAACCTTTACCTTTCGTGATAGCGTTATTCCATTGAATAGTAACCACGACTTTACGGCTTTGATCGTGGATTTGATGTATCCTCCTGCATTTCCTTGTTTTTCCCGTTTGATGACATAATCGGTTATTAGATCGCTTAATGCCTTGTCTTTCATTCGCACAAGTTCTTGAGGAGTTGTGTCAACCTCTTTACAAAACGAACCTAACCTTCGTAGATAGACGTCAGCTGTTATGACGGATCCAGATGAAACGTCATGATTCCATCGTGAAATATCCTTGTCCTTTAGCAATTCGGAATACTTTGATCTTCTATTTTTTGCCATATGAATTCTATAAGACTTATACACTATTAATAGTTTTTGAACTGTATATAGCTTAAATCCGGTCGGGCCCACTTAGGAGATGCAGTGAATGCTGTTTCAAAGAAGAGGTAGGGTATCGGTTATTTAATTAAGGGATGCAAACAGTCAATTGATGCCCTTGCTATGAATATAAGTTTTTTCCAGGAAGAGGTAGCCTTCTATTATCAATCCTATCGGACGGGAGTTCAAGTGAATGGGCATATTTCCGTAACTCATGTTTCGCCTTATGCCTACCTGTGTAATCTCACAAGTGATGCCATGAAATTGTGATCATTCACTTCTACCCTGAGTTTATTTGCGGGTAATGAACAAAAAGACCTCTCGATATATATTCGCTTCTTCATTGCAGATCTTTGTATTTCTTTTCCATTACGAAATCGTCCCCATCAATATCTTTGACCTCAAATCCATTCTTTTTATAGAACGAGACCGCGACATTATTTTGTTGGTGAACATATAAACTGCATTCTACAATACCCTTTTTCTTCATAATCTTCTCTGCTTCCAACAGCAATGATTTTCCTATCCCCTTATGTGTGCATTCTGGTTTGAGGTAGAAGCGAAGTAATTCAGCTTTGTTAGCACTCGTCTTTAATTCGATAAATCCAGTCATTGTAGATTCGGCAAAAGATCCAAGGAGAATTATATCAAGGTCAGATTGAGACCTTATTATTTCATTTAACAATTTATCTTTAGAATACTTCTCTCTTATCCAGCTCTCGATGAATTCGTTACTGTAAATGTTCCTATATATCCATTTCCATGAGCTTCTGGCAATTTCAATCAGTGCATCTACATCTTTTACTGTTAATTTCTTAATCATTTCTGACATTTACAGCATCTGAAGTCCAGATGATTGCAATATTATATAATTGATCTCAGATAGCCAAATAATCAGAAATGAAATGATTCTATCATTGATCGCAGCCTTTCAACATTGATTGTTTTTGGGCTATTCCCCTTCTGCAGATTTAACTTTGGATTTCTTTTCACCCCAAACTATGGAGCTTGAAAGGATATACCGTACTACGTATGCTGCTGCTATGCCAAGTAAATTTGCATCGAGGTATTCAAAGCCTTTCAGGTAAAGAGAGAAATAGAAAATAAAATTAACTGCCCCGGGTAGCATTGAGAAGACATTATGAAGCGCAATTCTCTTAGCAAATCCAAACTGCTTCTTCCTATTTTTGAAAGTCCAGAGATCATTCAGGAAAAAGTTAGTTGTAATGGAAAGCTCAATAGCCACAAGATCGGCCAGTACGGGGTGAAATCCATGAAGGAAATAGAGCACAAGCTCGTTAACTATTATTCCAGATGCCCCAACAATGGCATATTTCAGGAGATTCCCCCGGAATGTAACGAAGGCAAAAAAATCAATTAGGTCACGGATCTTAAGCTTGGACCTCCCCGTTTTTCTTGATGTAAACGATATTGGATATTCACTGCACTTGAATCCTGCAGTTATAAGCCGCTCCAGGATGTCTACCTGTCCTGTATATCCCGGCTTTATTTTTTCCTCGGTTGACAGAAATTTATACGCCTTCTTTGAGTAAACTCTAAACCCGGAAGTTGCATCTTTTACTGCAGGGTGAAATGAAAGGTTAACAAGTTTGTTGGCAACGTAAGAGATCACTTTTCTGGAAAATCGATCGCCATTGTTGCCGTGTTTTACATATCGTGAGCCCACGACAACGTCTGCGCTTGATCTTATGGCATATTCTACCATATTGACTATAGTAGATGGATCGTGTGAAAAGTCCGCATCCATTACCACAAGAAAATCATTCTCTGCATGTCTCATGCCTTCTATTTCTGCTGAAACCAAACCCCGCTGATTTTTTCTAATAACAAATTTAACGTCAGGAAATCTGGAAATCAGGTCGCATGTACCATCCTGAGAATCATCATCAACAACAAAGACATTGTCCAGATCAAGATTCTTGAGTGTTGGAAGCAGATTGATAAGATTATGATACTCGTTGTATGTAGGTATTACAACGCCGATGTTGAAGCGCCCATAGCCCTGGTCCAAGGTGATCAAGAAACTCCTCCTTTGCCCATTATACTTTGTACTCCTTATATTCAATTTACATGTAGTTTTATTTCAGCGTGATTTACTGAAATCTGTATTCCATATTTAATGGTACCTCTAATTCGACATAAGCCGAAATTAGATGTAAACCGGCTTTTGTGGCAGTTTCACACCAAATTCTTATGGTGATTGATTGTTATATATTACATCATCTCAATTAGATATGATGCGAATTCTGGCTATAACGCGCCCTTTTAGGATGGCATATTTTTTATTGCTTCATCTCTACTGTGCCATGGAATGCCCTGTCGAATCAGAGTACCTGATTCTAAAGCGTAAGGCTGAGAGCATTTTTGTGAGTTAATGGCAACAAGGAAATGCACTGCTCTCTGTGACCTATCTAAGATGTTTTATAGGTGGTGAAACGTTGATTTCTGATGTTGTCGGATTATGAACCAAGAGGTCCGCCCAGAGTGAATCCTGCAGTTAATGTGCCCAATCTTGCGAAGATTTCGCACCATGAACACTACGGGAAGCAAAAATTTAGTATTAACCTGCTTTGCGGGATAGTTTTACTTGAACTCTCGCGTTTTATATTTCGCATCGGCATTCTTGGTGTTCTTAATTGTTTCATCAGCATATTCTCCTCTGCATGAAGCTAATGACAGAGTTAACTCCAAGCCCAACATGGATACTAATGCCACTGTCTTCCATTATATGAATGCTACATACAATCCATTCCTTATGAAAAGAGGGATTGTTGATTCCATAAATCCATATCTCTATGCAGCAGAACCTGCACCAATGGGTATTGCGGATTACGGAATTGGCCAGAATGGTATCCCCTATGAGACAAACAGGCCATCTTACACCGGGACGGTTAACATTTCCAGCATATCCACACTCAACTCAAGCTGGCCTCAGCATTCCATGGGTTTTCAGCTTAACCTGAATCTGGTGTTCATTAATTCAGGAATTGAGTATGTGTTCTGGGTGCAGGATGTTGCCCTACTGAACACAACATCCCATCAGATTCAGTTCCTTGACAATATTTGGAACTCGTCCTCCCCACAAGCGGAAATGCTAAACTCGTCCGTTTCCGGAAACGGAACTATGGGTGAATCGGGAGGCACAGGCTTCTATTACTGTGTTCCAGGCGCTGAGCCTGGAAACCTGATTTCCTTGAGCTATCCTGTGACGGTCACGATGAGGATGAACGCCAGCGTCAACATAAATGGATACCCTGAGGTTAATTTCAGCTACAACGATGGCTATGGATGGGTAACCTATGACAGGGCAGTTTTCTCCTTTGCAGATTCCGTGATAAATCCCCCTGAATTTCAGGTAAGTGGCTTTGCCTATAAACCGGATAACCTTCCCATGGACGCTGAATTCATCATGGGCGGACCTGGCGGTGGCAGCGATACAGAAGATATAACGTCAAATGTTTCCATGGCGCTGAATTATTGGAATGGCCATAATTATCAGGCAGTATCTAACGCATATAATTTTGGGAGCAATACTGCAGAAGGAATATCCAATGTATCAATAACTCCCCTGAAGTCAAGCGAATCAGGAATTCCAGGTGTATTGGCTAAAAGCGGTTCCGGAACTCTCCAGATGGCCTATAACACATCTACAGTAGGATTCCTCAACCTATCGTCTTCCAATTTGCCTTCGGGGGTTCTATATATAGGCACAACTCCAGTGCCCTATGAAAACGGCGGGGCCAATTTGACCCTGAGATCTGGGACATATTATGTGCATCTTGCCTCCGGAGCACGGAAATTCAACTTTGGCAACGTCTCAGTCCGCCCTGGCGCCGTAACAAGGATAACCACAATCTTATCGTATTGGGTTAATTTTACCGAGTTTGGCCTCCCATCTGGGACTTCATGGGGTGTAAATGTGTCAGGCACACAAGAATATTCAACCGGAGATACAATTTCACTGCTTCTTCATAATGGCTCGTACCTGTACAATGTCATGACAATCCCTGGATACTCTGCAACAAATAATTCTGGTGAGTTGAATATATCCGGAATGTCTATCAGTATTTATTTGGAATTCAGCCTGGTTAAGTACGTGATACACGTGATCCAGAACGGATTGCCTTCTGGTGTGCAGTGGTACCTGAACATTTCCCAAACGCTTTTATATTCCTCGGATGGAAGCATAATAAGCTTTTTCCTGCCCAACGGGACATACCTCTACAACTTCAGTACGCCTAATTCTATTTTTTCAGGTGGTTCTGGATCCTTCAGAGTTTATGGCGCAAATGTTTCGTTCACGGTGGATTTCGTGCAAAACGGACATATTATTGTTGTTTCAAGGATCAATTACACCCTGTCCCTCAACGGCCAGAGGATTCTGCATAACAAGCAGAACTATTCCGTATATCTCACTCCGGGAACATATTATCTTGTAGCTTACGCCCCTGGCTATTACGCTTATTCCACCATATTCCTCATAAGGTATGGTGAAGTAATGACTCTGAATATATCACTGGAACCTATCCCTGTGTATGGTTTTCTCAATGGCACTGTTGATTCCAATAACGCTACAATTACGGCGAACGGGATTCCTGTTTCAATACTAAATGAGCAATTCAATGAGACACTGCCTGCCGGTAGGTATGTAATTTCATTGTATGGCAATAATCTGACCCCAATGCTATATTCAGTTATCATCTATGGTGGAGTAGTAACATATCTGAACATGGCGCCCCAACCGACGAAAACCTTTGGCATAAATGGCTACATATTTCCTGGAAATGCGGAAGTAGTGTTCAATGGATTGCCTGCTGCCACCAACTCATCGGGCTTTTACAAGATAGAAATTCCAGAAGGAGAATATGACGTATCTGTTACAGCTGCAGGGTACATGCCGGCATCATTCAACCTATCTGTGGATAGAAATTTATCCCATGATTTTAATTTAATCAGGATTCATGGAGATTATACTTCCATTTCAAGGGGAATTGTGACGATTGAATCTGAAAATATTTCACTGCTGACCGTAAATTATACGTCTGATTCTGTGTCAGTTGACTGCACGTCCCTCACAGACAGCGGAACATTGCTCATACTTGTTTCTCTGGGCAATCTCTCAGGGAGCAGCGTCTTACAGGCACTGAAAAGCAGGGTTTACGTTAATGGAAATGCGCTCTCCAATTATACAATCACCATTACTGCGAACTATACCGTAATACTTTCGGTTAACATCCACAAGGCTGACCCGATTATCACGTGGCTACTGAATTCAACACTTCCAGCGCCAACACGCAATTTGAGTTCCAGATCTAATCCGGCCTTTCTCGGAAATGCAGGGGATTTCCTTACACTGGGTGCTCTTATTATTATCCTGGGCGCTGCCTTTGTTCTAGTAAGAAAAAAACGATCATGATTTTTAGAACTCTACCTTTATCTGCCAGTCACTCTTGTTCTGAGTCAGTGAACCTTTTAGGCCTTTATTAGCAATCTGACTGAGCCGGGCATTGGCTTCGCTTTCTGATTTGCAGTGAAAGTATATGGCATCGTATCCCAGTTCAGGCATATCGCCCTGTGAACCAAGAATATCCTGCAACTTGTCTAGAACCTCAACAAACCGCTCATTTGTAGTCTTGATCTGCCCACTCTTTATTCGCTCAGAGCCTCTTTCCAAAAGGCTATCGTATATAACCTGATTTACCCTGCCGGAAATCTGCCTGTGGGATGGCGTC